>DATHDR010000394.1:0-21619 GCA_035318965.1 Verrucomicrobiia bacterium
GATCGCGACGCCGAGGGTCTGATTTCCACGCGACGACGGCGCGAGGACCCGCCGGATCTGCGCCAGGGAGTCATCCGGATAGTTCAAGAAAGCACCCATCCCTGTCACCACTCGATTGGCGAAACCCGAATCCTTCTCAAAGTTCAACCATCGATCGAACCAGCCCTTCTCGCGTCCGATCCAGTCGCTGTCGTAATTCATCGGGACGCCGAAGTCGATGTAGCCCTTGGCGAGCCAGTTGCTCCAGTCCTGGAAGACTGACGTGTACGCAGAGGTGTAGATCCAATCGCCAGGGGTCGCCGGTCCACCACCGAAGCAGATCAATGCGGCGCTGAGCTTTACCGACGGCTTCTGCTGCTGCAGGTCGGCGTGCAGGTCGCGCACGAACGCGGTGACGCGGTCGCGACGCCATGCTTGCCACCGAGGATCCTCAGGAGCCGGCGTACTGGTCGCGCCCGTGTCGTGCTTGTACTGAGCCAGTGAGGTGGGCGTGTAGCCCCACGTCGCACCCGGATAGCGGACGAAGTCCATGTGCACGCCGTCCACGTCGTAGTTGAGCGCGACGTCCATGAAGATCTTGTGCGTGTACGCCTGCACATCAGGATTGGCGGGGTCGAGGAATCCGCCGGTCGCGCCGTCGTTGGTGACGTTGACCCAATCTCCGTGCTTGCGATACACACCGCTCTCCTCGCCGGCGAAGAACGTGTTGAGCCACGCATGCACCTCGATCGAAGGCCTTGACGCGTGTGCCAGCTGGATGAGGTATCCGAGCGGATCGAACCCTCGAGACCCCGTGATGTCAACTGCGCGGGGTTCTTGATAAGACCGGTTGAAGTACGCGTCGCCTCTCTTGCGCACCTGAACGATGAGCGCGTTCAAATTTGCTCGGTGCGCGTCAGCGACCAGCTTCTCCACCTGAGCCCGTGACTTGATGCCGTCGTTGAACGCGTCCACCCACATCGCCCGGTACTGAGGTGGGCCGTACACGATTGGAGGTTCAGGCGGTGTTGGCGAAGCGAGCGGCGCAGGAGAGGTCAGCGCCGGCGGCGAAGGCGATGTGGCGATGGCGGCTCGTGGGCCGGGCGCGCAGCCACTCAGGACCACGACCAGAACGACGGGCCAACCCAGATTCCGTGTCAAGCGATCGCGAACATCACGTGGTTTTTGCCGGTGGTTTCGATCTCGCCCGGGTGGGCGCGCCGCAGCGTTGCAATCGCGTCATCAGCGAACTCCTGGCGGCGCTCGGAGTCGACACCCTCCAGCCGGGCCGCGCAGTCCCACCAGCTGGTGAACATCGACACCATCTGCTCGGCTGAGGCCCAGCGCACGGTCTCCTCGATCACCTCAACGTCGACCGACGTGAATCCTGCGTCGAGCGCAGCCTGAGCCAGTTGTTTCGAGTCGGCGATGGCGTCGCGGGTGGGCTTCTGGTCGACGGCACGTGGTGCAGGGCCAAGCCAGCGATCGACCACCTCCTCCAGCATTACCCACACCGAGGCGACCGTCCTTTCGATCGGGACGCTTGCCGCGAACCTCGCTTGTGGACGCAACACTCGTCGCGCCTCACTAAGCGCCACGGCCAGCTGGGGCGCGAACTGAAGGCCGTGTCCGCAGGCCGCAGCATCGAACGACTCATCCTCGAATGAAAGCTCCTCGATGTCCATCACTTCAAACCGCGAATTGGGTGTAGCGGCGGCTCTGGCCAATTCGATCATCCCGGGAGCGAGGTCCACGCCAACGACCTCTCCGCCGGGAGAGACCTGCAGCGCGAACCGGCGGGTCAGCGTTCCCGGTCCACAGGCGAGGTCCAGCACGCGCATTCCCGGCTGCGCGGCGACGAGCTCGATGACCCGAAGCCGGCCGAGTGCTTCACCACGCTCCATGATGTCTTCGAGGCGCCGCTCATAAGCGAGCGCGTGGCGGCTGAACACAGCCGGAAAGAGGTCCTTGGACTTCAAGCGCTGAGATTGTGCCACTCTCGCTCGAGCCACATGGCGGCCCGCAGCGTTTCCGCGTTGGTTCGACCGACCACCTGCATGCCTACAGGGAGTCCAGTGACCGGCGCGGGCAGGGTGACCACCGGCTGGCCAGTGGTGTTGAAGGGTCGCGTGAACCGCGTCAGCGGTTCGCGTGCTTCATCGCCCGCCTCGATGCGCGGGGCGACGATCGCGGCGGCCGGCAACAAGAGCGCGTCGATGCCCTCCAGCGCCTGCTTGGCCTCCGCTACCAGCTGCGATCTCTCCCGCACGGCTTCCACGTAATCGACCCCGAGGACACCCAGACCTCGCTTGAGGTGAGCCAGGACATCGGCGCCGTACTTCTCGGGAAATTCGGCGACCCAACGGCGGTGATAGGTGGCCGCCTCGACCAGCAGGATGGTCAGCCCCGCGCGAAACAGGCGGTCGCGATCGACGAACTCGACCTCCGGCCATCCGCGGGACACCAGGCGCCAGGCGCGTTCGGTCGGCTCGTCCAGGCCTGCGACCCATCCCGCGGGCACTGCGAGCCGAGGCCGGCTGAGGTTATTCGTTGACACCGCATCGCCCGACATCATCGAGAAGGCCAGCGCAGCCGAGCCCACGTCCGGGGCCATCGGGCCCAGCGTGTCGAGCGACCAGCTGAGCGGGACGACGCCCGCGATGTCGATGCTGCCGAGCGCCGGCTTGAATCCGACCACGCCGCAAAGCGACGCCGGCACCCGGATCGACCCGCCTGTGTCACTGCCGATCGCCCAGTCGCACATGCCGGCGGCCACCGCCACCGCCGAGCCGCCCGACGATCCGCCTGCAACACGCGTCGGGTCGCGCGGATTGCGAACCGCCCCGTAATGCGGATTGACGCTGGTCACGCCAAAGGCGAACTCGTGCAGGTTGGTCTTTCCGACGACCACGCAGCCCTCGCGCCGGATGCGCGCGACGACCGGCGCATCGTGATCTGCCGGCTCGTTCGGAAGGATGATGCCCCCTGCAGTGGTGACCATGCCGGCGACATCGACCAGGTCTTTGACCGCGACCACCGTCCCGACGCCGTCCTCGTCCGAGATCGAGATGAAGGCATGCAGGTCGGCATGCTCCTCGATGCGCTTGCGCGCCTCACGCAACTTCATATGGCAATTCTCGGTTGTCGTATGTGCCCGGGGAGTTATCCTCCGACACTGATGTCAGCCACGGCCGGCCTCACCCCCCAACTAGCCTGGAGCAAGGTCGACGTGCTGACCCAGTACCAGCGGATCACAGCCGAGATCCAGGTTCGAGCTCGCCTCCGCGAGACGATGAACGACCCCGAGCCGCTGTTCCACCTGCGCAACGTGAGCGCGGAGCCGCTCCTGCCCGGCGCGGTACCCCTCAACGGCGTGCCGGAGGGGCTCTTCAACAAGGCCATGATCGGCGGAATTCGAACGATCGATCCCGAGCCCCCGCTGCCCGATCAGGTGATCGAGATGATCCGCCGCTACGTGATGTTTCAGGCCGCGACGTTCATGGTGACAGGCGCTGCAGAGTTCCCTAAGGTCACAGAGCCGGCGATGCACAACGAGATCCTGCTCAAGTCCCGATTCGTGCCGATGGTCGACGTGACGGTCACGGTGTTCGGGGTTGCCGGCAAGAGCTGGACCCAGCCGCAGATCCTGGTCAACCGCGACCACATGCTGGCGCTGTACCTAGGCTGATCCCCTCGAGAACACAGCCCGCACGCGCGACCAGAGCACCGAAAACAGCAGCCCGAACGCGTTGACCGGCTTGGCGGTGGCCGGCTCCCCCTGAGCAGTCGCTCCCGCAGCCGACGGCCCCGGCCCACCCGTGTCACCCGCCGCCGGTTCGCCCGCCTCGACGTTTGACTTGATGCACGCGGCCATCTCGTTGACGATCCGGCGCGAGACGTCTTCCATCACTCCGCGCCCGAACTGCGCCACACGCCCGGCCACGCTGTAGTCGGTCACGATCTTCACCACCGAGCCGGCGCCTTCAGGTTGCACGCTCATGTGCGCCTTGGCCCGCGCAGATCCAGGACCTGTCGTCTCCCGGCCTTCAGCCTCGAGTGTTGCCGTGCGCTCGATGTCGTTTCGATCCGCGATCTTGGCCGTGCCGTTATAGGCCACCGTGATCGGACCTACCTTCACTTTGACCTTGCCTTTGAAGGTGGTCGGATCGACCACTTCCGAGAGCTCAGCGCCGGGCACGCAGCCGACGATTTTGTTGACGTCGAGCAGGTAGGCGAACACCCGCTCCGGAGGCGCGCCGACGCTGAACGAATTTTCTAGTTGCATTTCGCCGCTAAAAGTAGCGCAATAGAGAGGTTCGCTTTCAGCTCGCCTGGTTGACCACACGGTCCCGGGTGCCGCCGCCCTCAGTGGGGCAAGAGTCCTTAGGGAAATGGAGGAGCGTGTGAAGCACAAGGTCGCGACGACAGTCAACGGTCACAAGCACGAGCATGAGGTCGAGCCACGGCTGCTGCTCGTGCACTACCTGCGCGATGTGGTCGGTCTCACCGGCACCCACATCGGGTGTGACACCAGCCAGTGCGGCGCGTGCACCATCCTGGTCGACGGAAAGGCCGTCAAGAGCTGCACCATGTTCGCCGTCCAGGCCGAAGGCCGCAGCCTAACCACGATCGAAGGCATGGCGAAGGATGGAGAGCTGCATCCGCTGCAGCAGGCCTTCTGGGACGAGCACGGACTCCAGTGCGGCTACTGCACGCCGGGCTTCATCATGGCCGCCGCGTATCTCCTCGATCAGAACCCGAACCCGACGGAGGATGAGATCCGCCGGGGCCTGGAGGGCAACCTCTGCCGCTGTACCGGCTACGTGAACATCGTGAAGTCGGTACAGTCCGCCGCCAAGATGATGGGCGGCGCCAAGGCGCAACCCGCGGGCCAGCCCGCGGCTCGGAGGCGCTGACGCCATGGCTGTCACAACGATGATCGGAGCCAAGATCCATCGCCGGGAGGACCCCAGGTTGGTCAGCGGAGAGGGCCGCTACGTAGACGATTTCACACGACCGGGAACGCTCTTCCTGTCGGTTGTTCGCAGTCCCTTCGCTCACGCGCTGATCAAGAGCATCGATGTCACCCAGGCGACCAAAGCGCCCGGGGTGGTCGCCGTGTACACGCACAAGGATTTCGCCAAGGTCCTCTCTGGAACGATGCCCGTCACGCCGTCTTTTGTTGCGGAGAAGAAACAGAGTCCACCGAGGTTCCCGATCGCGGACAAGGAAGCTGTCTACCAGGGCGAACCTGTCGCTGTAGTGCTGGCCCAAACCAAGTACCAGGCGTCCGACGCATCGAATCTGATCGACGTCGAATACGACCAGCTTCCGGCGGTCATGGACCTGGACAAGGCGCTCGAGGCTAAAAGCCCCAAGGCCCATTCAGGTGCACCCGACAATCTCGGGTGGGACCTCACATATATCCCCGATGACCCGGCCGTCATGAAAGAGGCCGAGGTGGTGGTGAAAGCGCGAATCCTCCAGCAACGGCTCGCACCGACCCCGATGGAGCCGCGAGGAGTGCTGGCTGAGTATTCCAAGCCAGACGGCACGATGACCGTATGGCTGTCGAGCCAGAGCCCGCACTTCGTGCGCCTGTTCCTGGCCGGCGCGATGGGGATCCCCGAGAACAGGATCCGCGTCATATCTCCCGATGTAGGCGGCGGCTTCGGCAGCAAGATCAGCCCATATTCCGAGGACTGGCTTGTCCCTGCCGCGGCAAAGCTCACCGGCCGGCCGGTGAAGTGGATCGAGTCTCGCACCGAGTCGCTCCAGACCACTACGCATGGGAGAGGCCAGGTGTTCGAGGTCGAGGCTGGGGCGAAGAAGGACGGGACCCTTGTCTTCATCAAAGCGACCCAGTACCTGGACATCGGCGCGTACATGGGCACCTTCGCCGCCTTCCAGGCATGCGCATGCCTCTTGGCGGGCGGTGCTTACAACTGGAAGCACGTCGCGGCTCGCACGGTCGGTGTACTGACGAATCGCGTACCGACCGATCCCTACCGAGGAGCAGGTCGTCCTGAGGCTACTCATCTCTGTGAGCGCATGATCGACCTGCTCGCGGAAGCCATCGAGATGGATCCGGCTGAACTGCGTCGTAAGAACTTCATCCAGGCCTTCCCGCACACCAACCACTTCGGCCTCGTCTTCGACTCAGGGGCGTACGAGAAGGCGTTGGACATGGCCCTCGAGATGGCGGGTTACGAGAAGCTTCGTCGAGAGCAAGAGGAGGGCCGCAAGAAGGGCCGCTACCTCGGCATTGGATTGTCCAGCTGGATCGAGATCTGCGGCTTCGGCCCGAGCGCGGGCACCGCGCCGGCGACTGGGGGGATCGCGTTGGTCGAGTCGGCGCAAGTGCGTGTATTTCCGACCGGTTCGGTCGCGGTCTACGTAGGCACACATTCACACGGCCAGGGCCACGACACCACGTTCCCGCAGATCGTCGCCGACACTCTTGGTGTGCCGTACGACTCGATCGAGATGCGGCACGGAGACACCGCCGAAGGGCCGGCCTTCGGTTACGGAACCTATGGCAGCCGCTCTCTGGCAGTGGGTGGCATGGCCGTGCACAAGGCGAGCAAGAAGGTCGTTGACAAGGCCAAAAAGCTTGCCGCGCACATGTTCGAAGCGGCCGAGGATGATGTCGTCTTCGACCAGGGCCAGTTCTACATCAAGGGCAGTCCCGACAAGCGCAAGGCGTTCGGTGAGGTGGCGTTCGCGTCTTACGGGGCCGGTCTTCCCGAGGGGATGGAACAGGGTCTCGAGGCGGTTGCGTACTACGACCCGAGCAACTTCGTGTGGCCGTTCGGCACGCATATCGCTGTGGTGGAGGTCGACGCCGAAACAGGCGCGGTCGACCTCAAGCGATACATCGCCGTCGACGACTGCGGCAACATCATCAACCCGATGATCGTGGACGGCCAGATCCACGGAGGAGTCGCCCAGGGCATCTCGCAGGCGCTCTTCGAAGAGGTCGTTTACGACGACGAGTCCGGGCAGATGAGGACGGGCACGATGACCGACTACCTCGTGCCGACGGCGAATGAGTTCCCAAACTTTGAGCTCGGACGCACGATCACTCCGTCGCCAACCAACGAGCTGGGCGTGAAGGGTATCGGCGAGGCCGGCACCATTGCGAGCTCGATCGCGGTGATCAACGCCATCTGCGACGCGCTGAAACCGTTGGGCATCAAGCACGTCGACATGCCGGCGAGTCCGGACCGGCTCTGGAAGCAGATTCAGCAGGCGCGCGGGGCGTCTAGCAATGGAAAGGAGGCACGCAAGTGATCCCGGCCGCATTCGAATACGCCCGCGCCTCCTCCGTCGAGGAGGCGGCCAATCTCCTGAACAAATACGGCGAGGACGCCAAGATCCTGGCGGGCGGCCACAGCCTCATCCCGCTCATGCGCCTGCGACTCGCTCAGCCCAAAGCGCTGGTCGACATCAATGGCATCAAAGGCCTCGACAACATCAAAGAGGACGGTTCAAAGCTGCGGATCGGGGCGTTGACGCGTCACGTGACGATCCAGAACTCGGCCCTCGTCAAAGACAAGCTGCCCATTCTGGCTGAGGTGGCGGGCGAGGTCGGCGACAACCAGGTACGCAACATGGGCACCATCGGCGGCGTGGTCGCGCACGCGGACGCGGCGGGCGATTATCCGACCATTGCCCTGATGCTCGATGCGGAGATCGTGACCAATCAGCGCACCATCGCGGCCAAGGATTTCTTCAAGGACCTGTTCACGACGCCGCTTGCCGCGGACGAGATCGTCACCGAGATCGTGTTCCCGGTGGCCAACGGACCACACAAGTACATCAAGTTCCGGCGACGCCTTTTCGACTGGGCGATCGTCGGAGCCGCGGCACAGAAGATGAATGGCGGCTGGCGCATCGGCTTGACCAACGTGGGACCGACGCCGGTCCGCGCCAATGCCGTCGAAGAGGCACTTCACAAGGGCGCCAAACCGGAGGAAGCGGCCCAGCACGCGTCCGACGGTCTCAACCCGTCTGGCGACCTGCGCGCTAGCCCCGAGTACAAGAAACACCTGGCCCGGGTGCTGACCAAGAGGGCGATCGAGCAAGCGAGTCAGTGAGGCCTGGGTGGCTCGGCATTCGTGCCGAGCCTTAAGAGGGGTCCCCGCGAACTCACGGCGAAGCCTCTGAGTTCGTGGGGATTAACCTCGTAACCTTTGGGCGTGACTGAGGGCGCTCCCGCAACCATCGAGGACGTCGAGCAGCGCCTGCGCGAGCGCAAATACATCGGCGACCGCGGCCTCGCGACGTCGATCTTTCTCGCCCTCAAGCTGGAAAAGCCTCTTTTTATCGAGGGCGAGGCGGGCGTCGGCAAGACCGAGGCGGCGAAGGTCATGGCCGACGTGCTGGGCGCCCGGCTGATCCGCCTTCAGTGCTATGAGGGCATCGACCTTGCTCACGCGGTGTACGAGTGGAACTACCCGCGACAGCTGCTCCACATCCGGCTCATGGGCGAGGGCCAGGATCGGCGCGTGGCCGAGCGTGAGATTTTCAGTCATGAATTCTTGCTGCGCCGTCCGCTCCTCGACGCCATCGACAACGAGGACCCGACCCCGCCGGTCCTGCTGATCGACGAGATCGATCGCTCGGATGAAGAGTTCGAGGCGTTCCTGCTCGAATTGCTGTCGGACTTCCAGGTCTCGATTCCCGAGATCGGCACCATCAAGGCCAAGCGCGCGCCGTTCGTGGTCATCACCTCCAACCGGACTCGCGAGGTGCACGACGCCCTCAAGCGGCGCTGCCTCTATCACTGGATTGACTACCCAGACCTCGAAAAGGAAGTCGAGATCGTCCGTGCCCGTGCGCCAGAGGCCGCGGACGGCCTCGCGCGAGAGGTCGCCGGGCTCGTCCAGGGTTTGCGCGGCATGGACCTGTACAAAGTGCCCGGCGTCGCCGAGACCCTGGACTGGGCGCGATCTCTGGCTGCGCTTGGAGCCACCCGCATCGACTCCACCCTCGTCAACGCGACCCTTGGCGCGGCGCTCAAATACCAGGAGGACCTGGAGCGTGTGCGCGAGCAGGTGCCGGCGCTCGTCGAGAAGGCGCGGGGTGGCTGACCAGTCTCCAGATCTCCTTCCGCGGTTGGGGGCGTTCGCACGGCTGCTGCATGACGCCGGCATGGAGGCGGGGCCGAGGCGATTGACCGACGCGACTCGCGCGCTGGTCCACATCGACATCGTGCAGCAGACGGATTTTCGGAACGCGCTGCGCGCGGTGTTCGTGAGCCGCAAGGAGGACATCGCGACCTTCGAGGCGGCCTTCGACATCTTCTGGGCGCCGCCCGATCCACGTGCTTCGGCGGGTGTGATGCCGGGGCGCAGCCGCGCGCTGCCCCTCTCGCCCGAGCGCGCCCAGGCCTGGGCGAGCGCGCTCGGCCTGAACAGCTCACAGATGAATCGAGAGCAGGACCCAACGGCCGTCCCGGCCAGCTCGAGCGGTTACAGCGCCGAGGAGCTGCTGCGGCATAAGGACTTCGACCAGATGACGTGGCAAGAGACCGAACAGGTGCGCCGCCTCCTCGAGCAGGCGCCCTGGCGGGTCGCCCAGCGGAAGACGCGCCGCCTGCGGCCGGCTCGCGGCGGCCGGATCGACCTGCGCCGGTCCGCGCGCCACGCGATCCGGTCGAGCGGCGAGCTGATGCGCCTCTTCCACCGCAAACCGCGAGTCCGGAGGCGGCCGCTGGTTCTCATCTGCGATGTGAGCGGCTCGATGGAGCGTTACTCGCGCCTGTTGATGATCTTTGCTCACGCAATCGCTCGCCGCGAAGACCTCGAGGCATTTGTGTTCTCGACGCGCCTGACTCGGATCACGCGACTGCTCCGCTATCGCGACCTGGACCGCGCCCTCGAATCGGTGAGCAAGGGAGTCCACGATTTCAGCGGAGGCACGCGCATCGGCGACGCGCTGGCTGACTTCAACCGGCGCTGGGCCCGCCGCGTGCTGGGCCACGGTGCGGTGGTGATCATCGTCAGCGACGGTTGGGATCGGGGCGACCCTGCGCAGCTCACCGCGGAGCTCATCCACCTGCGCCGCTCGGCCCACCGATTGATCTGGCTCAACCCACTGCTCGGCTCCGACGGCTACCAACCGCTGACGCGAGGTATGGCCGCCGCGCTGCCGCTGTGCGACGACTTTCTCGCCGCCCACAATGTCGCCGCGCTCGACGACCTGGGTCGCCTGCTGGCGAGCCTGGACAGCCGAAAGAGGACGCGCTAGGGATGCGCGAGGTCCTCGATGAGCTCGGCGAATGGACCAAGGCCGGTGAGGAGATCGCGCTTGCAACCGTGGTCGAGACCTGGGGCTCGAGCCCACGCCCGCTGGGATCGAAGATGGTTGTCACCCGCTCGGGGAAGATGGCCGGCTCGGTCTCAAACGGCTGCATAGAAGGCGCCGTCTTCGAAGAGGCTCAGAAGGTCTTGAAGGCGGGAAAAGCGAAGGTCGCCGCATTCGGAGTCGCGGACGACGTCGCGTTTGAGGTCGGCCTTGCGTGCGGCGGTCACATCGAGGTGTTCGTGCAGCCGCTTGGACCCGTGCACGAGCGGCTGATCGAGATGCTTCAGCGGAATGTGCCGGCTACGCTGCGCACGAACCTGGTCACCGGCGAGGCGGAGCTGGTCGAAGGCGCTCCCTCAGGTTCCGAGCTGGCCCGTCGCGACGGCGATGTGTTCGTGGAACCCTTCCGCCGGCCGGCCCACCTGATCATCATCGGCGCGATCCACATCGCGATCCCTCTCCACCGGCTCGCCAAGCTGATGGGGTACCGGGTCACGCTCGTGGATGCGCGCGCCAAGTTCGCGACCAGGGAGCGGTTCCCCGAGGCCGACGAGCTGATCGTCGCGTGGCCGGACGAAGCGATGGCGCGCCTTGAGATCGACAACTCTTCCTATGTCGTCATCCTCACGCACGATCCGAAATTCGACCTTCCGGCGCTGCGCTCCGTGCTCGGGAAGCAGGCGGGTTATATCGGGGCGATCGGCAGCCGCAAGACGAACCAGAACCGCTTCGATGCACTGCGCGCCGAAGGATTCACCGAGGACCAAATCGCACGGGTCCACGGCCCGATCGGCCTCGACCTCGGCGGACGTGGGGCAGAGGAGACCGCGCTTGGAATCCTGGCGGAAATCACCGCTACGCGATTCGGCGGAACGGGTTCCGCCATGCGCGAGCTACGCGCCTTACGCACGTGACCCTCACGCGCGCCCGGCGGAGTGAGCTCTGAAGCGTCTGGCCTTCTCGCGGTTCCCGCACGAGGCCATCTTGCACCAGCGGCTGGAGTGGTTCTTGGAGCGGTCGTAGAACGCCCAGCGACACGTCTGGGAGCCACATAGCTTCAGGCGCGTCCAGCTCTCATCCTCCATCGCGGAGTAAAGGGTCGCTACGATGCGGCCCATCGCCCCGACCGCCCCTGAGACCGCGGGTTCGAGGCGCGGTTTACCGTCTGCGCCGAATCGCATGCGCAAGCCGCTCGCGGTGGCGGCGCCGTTCAGCGTAGCGATGTCAACCGGGTAGATACGAGCGCTCGAGCTGGCTCCGATCACGCCTCGGATCGCCTCCCGAAGTGCGATCGCATTTTTGAGGTCTGAGGCCTCGACGTCCTGGGTCTGATCCATCAGTCCCTTTGCAACCAGCCACGTCTTGAGCGTGTTTGGGTCGGTGAGCTCCTCGGGCCCGTCCTGCAGGTCGACCGTGTTGACAAAGGCCTGGATGAGTCCGAGGCCGCCGCTCGCGGTTTGACGATCAGCCATCGATTTGCAGTATATCCATAACCTGTATTGAGCTGACATCGGTTATACTAACCATTATAGTCAATACGGCAGTTACAGGAGGAACCGGAGATGTATCCAAGCATGAACGAAGACGCGGCGTTCGAGCGCCTGAAGGACCTGCAGCGGGAGATGGAGAACAGCCGCCTGATCGCCGGCAGCACCCCCAGCCTCGGCAGGGTGCTACGCAACGTGGTCGAGCGCGCCTGGTGGCTCGGCGGCCTCGCGATGCGCCGCGCGCCGCGCCGGCGCCCGATGGCTAGCCGGCGAGACGCTTCAACACCTTGACCTGCTCGGCGTTAGGCCCATCGCCCGCGCCGGGCACCTCGAGGATGAACGGGAGCCTGGCGAGGCGGGGCTCGTGCAGCAGTGCGCGGAAACCCTCCTCGCCGATCTGCCCGGTGCCGATGTTCGCGTGACGGTCTCGGTTGGAGGCCAGCCCGGTCACCGAGTCGTTGCAATGGATTACCTCGACGCGCGACAGCCCGATCACGCGGTCGAGCTCATCCAGCGTCTTCGACACGTCGCCGGAGGTGCGTTCGTCGTAGCCGGACGCGAACGCGTGGCACGTGTCGAAGCACACCGACACACGCGGGTCGTCCAGCCCAGTCAGCATCTGCGCGATCTCTTCGAACCGTGCGCCCACGCATCCGCCCAGCCCCGCGTTGTTCTCGATCAAAAGGTGCGCCGAGGCGGGACTCGCCCGATCCAGCACACGCTTCAGGTGCTCGAGGATTGAGGGAAGGCGAGCTTCGAAGCCCGCGCCCTTGTGCGACCCCGTGTGAAAGATGACTCCGTTGACCCCAAGCTCGTCGGCAGCTTTGAGATAGCCGGCGAGCGTGCTTTCAGACCGTGACCGCAGCGTCGGATCGTCTCCCGCGAGGTTGATCAGGTAGACGGCGTGAAAGTAAAACGGCGGGTGGCCGTGCTTCGCGGCCGCCTCCTTGAACGTCGCGATGCGTGTCTCGTCCAACTTCGGTGAGCCCCAGAAACCAGGCGGGGTGGGGTGGACCTGGATCGCCTGGGCGCCCATCGCCTCAGCCCGCTCGTAGGCGAGGTGCAGGCCGCCGGACGAGTCGACGTGAGCTCCAAGAAGCGGCATTCAAAAAAGAGTAAGGCGGGTCGCTTCTGGCATGCTCACATTGAGATGGCGATCTTCGTCATGGGTGACCTCGACCTGGCCGTCAGGGGACGGACGTATCGCGAGCCGGAAGGGCCGCACAGCCTGGTCGTTCGCGGCCGCGACCTTGACTCGGCTCTCCAGCACCTGGCCTCTCGCGCCGACTGCCGCGCCCTGGCTGTCGTCGGCCTGCCGGACACGGTCCCGGACATGTCGTCGCTGGCCGGCCGGCGCCTCCTGCTGGTGGATGGCGACAACCAGCGCTTGCGCGAGTTCGCGGAAAGCGCCATCCGCGCCGGGATCGAGGTCGAGTGGATCCGCTCCGCGCGGCCTCCGTACGAGCGGCTCGCCTCAGCGCTGCTGCCGGTCGGCGCCATCATCCTTGCGGCCGGCTCGAGCTCGCGGATGCCAGGCTCGCAGAAGGTGCTGCTGGAGTTCGACGGCAAGCCCATGGTCCGGCACACGATGGAGTCCGCCTCGGAGGGTGGCTGCCACCAGGTTGTCGTGGTTTACGCGACTGACGATGTCCGCAACGCAGTCGACGGTGGGGCGGAGCTCATCCACAACCCTAAGGCGAGCACCGGCATGGCCTCATCGCTGCAGGTCGGTCTGCGCGCGATGCGCGACGAGATCGCGGCGGCTGTCGTTCTCCTCGCCGACCAGCCGCTCGTTGGCTCTCGCACGATTGCCGCGCTCATGCGGGCCTGGCGGCGCGAGGGTTCGCGGCCTGCGGTCGCCGTGGCCCAGGCACATGGCGAATGGGCTCCGCCTGTCGTCCTGGCTCGCGAGCTGTGGAATGAGCTGTTCGCGCTCAAGGGCGATGCGGGCGCCCGCCAGATCCTCCAGGGGCATCCCGAGCTGCTCGACATGGTTCCGGCGCCGGGTCGTCCGGACGACATCGACACCCCCGAGGACTACGCCAAGATCGTCCGCCTCTTCCCACGCCGAAAGCCCCGCCAGCGCGCCTAGGCTGCCCACCATGTGGGGAGAGGGCGACCACTTCTCTTCACGCGCGAGGCGTAGCATTTCATTCGTGCTAGTGATCGCTCTAGGAGTGGAAGCTTGAAAGATCCAGGCTGGCGCAAGGCCGGCGATTACGAAGACATCAAGTACGAGACCTGGGACGGGATCGCCAAGATCACGATCAACCGGCCGGAGGTCCGCAACGCATTCAGGCCCGCCACGGTTGCGGAGATGTCGACAGCCTTCGGGGTGGCTCGTGACGATCCCGAGATCGGCGTCGTCATCCTCACCGGCGCCGGCACCGAGGCCTTTTGCTCGGGCGGCGACCAGAGGATTCGAGGCGACGACGGTTATGTCGACGCCAAGGGCACCGGGCGACTCAACGTGCTCGACCTGCAGGTCCAGATCCGCCGCCTGCCCAAGCCGGTCGTGGCGATGGTTGCGGGGTACGCAATTGGCGGCGGCCACGTGCTGCATGTCGTCTGCGACCTGACGATCGCCGCCGACAACGCCCGCTTTGGCCAGACCGGTCCGCGCGTGGGAAGTTTTGACGGCGGCTACGGCGCCGGTCTGCTGGCTCGAATCGTGGGGCAGAAGAAGGCCCGCGAGATCTGGTTTCTGTGCGAGCAGTACGACGCGCAGCAGGCGCTCGACATGGGTCTGGTCAACAAGGTCGTATCGCTGGCAGACCTCGAGCAGGAAACCGTTGCCTGGTGCCGGAAGATGCTCGAGCTGAGCCCGCTCGCGCTCCGCATGCTGAAGGCCGGACTCAACGCAGTGGACGACGGCCTGGCCGGCATACAGCAGCTCGCCGGTGACGCGACGCTCCTCTACTACATGAGCGACGAGGCGCAGGAGGGTCGGGACGCTTACGTGCAAAAGCGAAAGCCCAACTTCTCCAAATTTCCAAAGCGCCCATGATCGCCACGGCTGCGGCGCTCACCCCCACGCGAGTGTGGTGGTCGGCGGTCCGCCCCGCCACGCTGGCGGCCTCCGTCGCGCCGGTGCTGGCCGGCACCGCAATCGCGGTGCACGAAGGCGGGCCGCGGTTGGGCGCCGGGCTGCTGGCCCTGCTGGTTGGAGTCGCGATGCAGCTCGGAGTGAACTTCGCCAACGACTACTCGGACCACGTGCGCGGCGCGGACAGGGCTCGTGTGGGTCCCGTGCGCGCCGCCTCGTCGGGGGTGGTACAGCCGGATCGCGTCAAGTGGGCGGCGGTGGCTGCGTTCGCGGTGGCCGCTGTTGCGGGCCTTGTCCTGAGCCTGGTCACGGACCCGCGGCTGCTGCTCGTCGGCGTCGCGTGTTTGCTGGCCGGCTGGCTGTACACCGGCGGCCCTCGGCCGTACGGCTACCTGGGATTGGGCGAGGTTTTCGTCTTCCTCTTCTTCGGACTCGTCGCGACGGTCGGCACCGTCTACGTGGAGACCCTGCGCGTCACTCCCCTCGCCATCCTCGTTGGGCTCGCGATGGGATGTCTGGCGACCGCGATCCTGGTGCTGAACAACCTGCGTGACATGGAGACTGATCGCGCCGCGGGCAAGCGCACCCTTGCCACGCGCATCGGGCGCGGTCCGACGCTCGGCCTGCTCGTGGTGCTTGTAGGCCTTGCATTTGCGGTTCCAATCGTCGCCTTCGTGACCGGGATGGCGGCTGTCACCGTGATGCTGGTCCTACTGGATATCCCGATCGCCGCGGTGCCGGTGCGGATCGCTTTCGCCATGACCGCTCCCCCCGCGCTTGTGCGCGCATTAAAGCGCATGGCGATGGCTGAGCTCGCTTATGCATTGCTGCTGGCGCTGGGCCTGCTGCTGTGACCAACGCCTACGTGACCATGCGCAGGCCGGAAGACGTCGCGCGCGAGGTCGAGCGCTTGAATAAAGCGGGTTGCAGCACCTTTGTCCTGCAGCGGCTCGATGGGGGAGGGATGCTGGATCGGGAGCGGCTGGGCGCGGCGCGTTACGCGGCCGGCCTTCAGGCGGACGTTGAGCTGGAAGGCCAGTCGTCCCCTGCGACCGGGTCGGACTCGGCGCCCGGCGTGGAGATCCCAGAGGCCGCCGCCGCCAGGTGAGCGGCGAGCAGGTGGGCAAAGGCCTCGGGCCTTTCCTGGTGCACCGTATGGCCTGCTCGGGGCACGACCTCGATGCGCCCGTTGGGCACCGTCGCGGCGAGCCTGCGAGCCGACCTTACGTATCCATGGTCGAGCTGTCCCGCGACGAACGTGCATGGAAAGCTCACGCGAGCGAGCTTCTGCCACACCGGCTCCATGACCCCGGCCCCCATTCCCCGCAGGGAGCAGGCGAGGCCCGCGACATGGTTGGTCATTCTCTCCGCGCGCACCTGGGCCACGAAGCCGGGTCCGCGGCGCTCGAGGCCGGCGAAAAGCGGCAGGCTGCTCCAGTGGTTGACGAACGCTTCGAGTCCGTCGTTCTCGATCCGCTCCGCCAGCGCCTCGTCCCCACGGCGGCGTCCCTCGCGAGCGTCATCATCCAGTCCCGCGTGGGCGCCGATGGTGAGCAGCGAGGCGATGCGTTCGGGCTTCGTAGCCGCTACGTGAAGAGCAAGCCGCCCGCCCATCGAGTAGCCGGCGAGGTGAGTCTTCTCGACCCCGAGGTGGTCCCACAGCCTCTCGAGGTCTTTTGTGCAGGCGTCCATGCTGCAGGGGGCATCCGGGCGCGTTCGCGTCTCGCCGTGACCGCGCAGATCGGGCACGATCCACATGTAGCCCGCCGGCATCTTGGAGATGATCTCGAGCCAGCTGCGACCGTTCTGCGTGAACCCGTGCAGCAGCGTGACAGGCGTGCCCTCTCCGCTCACGAAGTAGCTCAATCGCACGTCCCCACCCTCGAGAATCATTTGCAGATCGTATGGATGTAACGCAGGCGTTCGCCGCTACTTTCGTGGACGAGCTCGCGGCTCAAGGCGTCGAGTACGCCTGCGTCTCTCCAGGATCGCGCTCCGCGCCCATCGCCATGGCGCTGCAGCACCACCCAAAGATCAGCGTGCTGATGCACATCGACGAGAGGTCCGGCTCCTTCTTCGGCGTCGGCCTGGCCAAGGCGACCGGAAGGCCGGTCGTCCTGCTGAGCACCTCCGGGACGGCCGCTGCCGAGTTTCACGCGGCGGTCGTGGAGGCCTCCTACTCGCGTACGCCGCTGATCGTGATCACCGCCGACCGGCCGCCCGAGCTGCAAGACGCCGGCGCCAACCAGTCGATCGACCAGCAAAGGCTGTACGGATCAGCAGTCAGGTGGTTCGTCGACCCCGGCGCCCCGGTCGAGCTGCCCAACGCAGCCCGCTTGTGGCGGCGCCTGGCGGCGCGGGCTTACGCGGAAGCAGCGGACGGGCCGGTGCACTTGAACCTTCCATTTCGCGAACCGCTCGTGCCGCAGCCGGGCCAGGTGCCGCCGCCCATGGGTGTGGCCGGGCAATCCGTCAGCCGCGGGCGCTTGCTGCCGTCACCGAGCCAGGTCGCCGCGCTGGCCTCCGCGCTGCAGCGCGCTCAGCGCCCCCTGGTCGTCGCCGGCGAGATGCGGGATGGCGAACGGCTGGCGCCGGCCCTCCACCGGCTCGGGCTTCCTTTGCTGGCCGAGCCGACCTCCCAGCTGCGGCGTCCAGAAGCCGGGGCGGCGATCGAATCCTATGAGGCGCTGCTGCGCGCGGGCTGGTCACTGAAGCAAGGCCCCGACCTGGTCATCCGGTTGGGCGCCATGCCGACTTCAAGTGCTTTGAACAAGTGGCTCGCCGCGGCGTCCGCGCCAACCTTTCTCATCGACCCGGAACGCGCCTGGCGCGACCAGGACCACGTCGCCACGAGCGTCGTCGCCTGCGACCCTCAGCCACTGCTCGAGGCGCTGCCGCCGCTGGAGCGCGTCGCGTGGCGCGACCAGTGGGTCGCAGCGGGCAAGCGCGCCACCGCCGCCATCGCCGCCACGATGGTTTCCACGCCCCTGCACGAGGGACATGTCGTCCGCGCGCTGAGCGCCCGCCTGCCCGATCCGGCGCAGGTTTTCATCGGATCGAGCATGCCGATCCGCGCCGCCGAGGCGTTCTGGCCGCAGGTGCGTCCGCAGCAGCGGTTCTTCGCCAACCGTGGCGCGAGCGGGATCGATGGGCTGGTCTCGACCGGGCTGGGTCTGGCCGCCGGTCGGGTCAACGTGCCGACCGTGTTGCTGCTGGGAGACCTCTCGCTGTATCACGACATGAACGGGCTGTGGGCGCTCCGGCGGCACGGCATTCGGGCCACCGTGATCGTATGCGACAACCAGGGAGGGGGCGTGTTCAACTTCCTGCCGCAAGCTCAGCACCAGGACCTTTTCGAGGAGCTGTTCGCGACGCCGCTGGGCCTAGACCTTTCGCAGGTGGCTCGGCTTTACGGCCTTGTGTTCAGCCCGGTCACCGATCGTTCAGGCCTCGAGCCCGCGATCGCCGACGCGATCGCTGCACCAACGCCGACGATGGTCGTCGTGCGCTTCAAGCGCGAGGACAGCGTGAACGGGCATCGGCTGTGCTGGGAGGCGGCAGGGGCGGCCCTGAAGAACTAGCCCTTCTGAAAGAAGGACTGGGAAGAGGGTGTCGGGGGTGGCTTGGTCGGTTGGAGTGATACGACAGAGACAATTCTTTGTAAAGTTTTACTTGACACGCGAAGCGAGGGCCGGGGATGCGCTGGGCGGCTTAGTGCGCCACAAGAAAATCCAAAACCACTCTGTTGAATTCCTCCGGATGCTCGAGATTAGGCAGGTGCGCGGCGTCATCGATGACTGCTTTCCGCACGTCAGGAATTGAGTTCATCAAAAGGTCGGCAGCCTCCATAACCGTTGGCACGTCTTTGTCGCCGACAACTACGAGGGTCGGTGCATCGATCTCGTGGAGGCGGCGGACGGCGAGTGGGTCAGGATCCTTGGTCGGCGCTTTGTCGAAGTCAACGCGAAGGGCATGGCCGTTCATGTCGAGAAGGAGCTTGCGCAGCGGTTCTTTGACATAACCCCGCGGTCGTTCCGGACCGTCGAGGAACAGGTGCATCATCGCCTCGTTCAGCGCCTTGGGGTCGCCGGCCTTTCGGGCGGCCGACGCCTCGGCGAAAAGGTGAGCGTGCTCTGGCCGGAATGTGAAACCGCCGATGGCCGACCCCACCAGCACCAGCCTCGCGACCCGGTCCGGATGCTCGAGCGCGAAATCGATGGCGAGCGCACCGCCCATCGAACAGCCCACCAGGTAAGCAGACTCCAGCGACAGCTGGTCCATCAGCGAGGCAAGGTCCGCGACCGGTGACCACGGCTTCGGAGGCAGCTCCGAGTCACCAAAGCCGCGCTGGTCCAGCCGGATGACGTCGAAGTGCCTGGAGAATGGTGCGACCTGCGGCTCCCACATCCGGCTGTCGGCCACGCCCGCGTGAAGGAACACGACGGGCGGACCTTTGCCCTCGCGCTCGTAATGGATTCGCGCGCCGTTGATCCGCATTGCCTACTCGTTGAGGAAAACGCGCAGGAGCCGATTGAACTCTTCGGGCCGTTCTAGGCTCGGCAGGTGCGCCGCACCTTTGATGACGACAGTCTGAGCATCGGGGATTCGCGACGTGATGACTTGGGCATTGGCCGCGGCGTGGGGTAAGTCTTCGTCGCCGACGATCACGAGCGTCCGCGCAGTGATCTCTTCCAATCGCCCGATCGCGGGTGGGTTCAGGCTCTGGTGCGCAGCCGAAGCCCAAGCGCTGTTCAGAGACCGCCCATTCATGTCGAGAACCAGGGCGCGCACCGCGGCTGGAGCGCTGCCTTCGGGCCGTCGAGGCCCGTCCACCCACAGCCGGACCTCAGCTCGGTTGACAGCCTCCATGTCGCCTGCCTTGTCGGCGGCTTCCACGTCGGCGAACAAGGCGCTGTCCGCCTGGCCCAGGTTCGATCCGCTGACGCCACTTCCGACGAGCACCAGACGCGCAACCCTGGCGGGATATTCGAGCGCGAGATCGATCGCCACTGTGCCACCCATTGAACAGCCGACGACGTGCGCCCGATCCAACCCAAGGTGATCGAGCAAACCGACGAGGTCCGCGCGCATCGAGTAGGGCACCTGCGGCAACTCGGAATCGCCGAAGCCTCGAAGATCGGGCCTGATCACGTCGAATTCGCTCTCGAAAGCGTTCGCTTGCGGTTCCCACATGCGCGAATCGGCAATTCCCGCATGGATCAACAGAAGCGGGAATCCTGCGCCAGATCGCTTGTAGTGGATGCGTGCCTCGTTGATGATCGCTTCCATCAGACCAGGGCCGTCAGCAGGGCCTTGAACTTGAGCTCGGTTTCTTCCAGCTCGCGAGCCGGATCGGAGTCGGGCATGACGCCCACACCGGCGTACAGTCGTGCGCCGTCTTCCCAGAGCAGCCCGCAGCGCAACGCCACCGCGAACTCTCCATCGCCATGGCTGTCGATCCAGCCCACAGCTCCCGCGTACCAGCCGCGCTCCATGGCTTCGAGCTCATCGATCAGGGCGTCGGCAGCCTCCCGCGGCCACCCGCCGACGGCAGGGGTCGGGTGCAGCGCGGCGGCGAGCTGCAGGGCGTCGGCCGGCGGATCGACCAGCTCCGCGCTCACGGAGGTGGCCAGGTGCTGGATGTTCGTGAAGCGAACGACCTCGGCTGGCCGCGCCGAAACCGATTGCGAGAAGGGACGCAACGCGTCGACGACGAATTCAGAGACGATGCGATGCTCGACGGCGTCCTTGGCGCTGTCTTCCAGCTCGCGCGCCAACCGCTCATCCTCGGCTTCCGTCGCGCCGCGTGCGACGGACCCGGCCATCGGCTGAGAGAACGCCCGCCGGCCCGAGCGGCGGACGAGCAGCTCGGGGGAAGCCCCCGCGAACGCGGTTCCGTCGGCGCCCGTGATCAGGTAGGTGAAGCACGACGGGTACGCGGCTCGCAACGAGCGCGCGACCATCGCGGCCGACACGACGCCATCACCGCGCGCGAGCACCTCGCGAGCGAGCACGACCTTCGCCGCATCGCCTGCCCGAAGTCGAGCCGACGCGCTTCCGACCGCTGCCGTCCAGGCGACAGGGTTGCGGACGGGCGTCACCTCAAGCTTGCGCGCGGCCGGAGCCCGGACGCCTGTCGCGTTCAGCTCGAGCAGCCCTTGCGCATCCGCCGTCATGGCTGTCGCGTACGTGCGGCCTCGGACACGCGTGACCGCAAGCGCGGGTACGCGAAGAAGGAGCGCGGGAAAGCCTGACCACGGCCCGCCGGGCTCGCGGTCCGGCCGGTACGCAAATCCACCGACCGCGATCGGGCTGCCGAGCGACTCGCACACCCTTCGCCACAGTCGCGAAGCCGCCTGGAGCCGGTCGGCGCCGGCCTCAAAGTCGACGACCTTGCCACCCGAATCCTCCAGCGCCACACCGCCCTTGCTCGCCACGAGATCGAACGCCTTCCCGAGCGCGGCGATGCTGACCGCGTCCGGCATAGGTCGCTCGATGAGCAGCACCTCGTGTCCGTTGTCTCTGGCGGCGCTGACGAGGTCGACGAGGTCCGGGGTGCGATCAAGCTCCCACGTGCGAGCAGACGTGCTCGTGATCAACGCTTCTCGATGTGCTCGCGCGCTGCGCGCAGCAGCGTGCGTTCGAAGTGATGCCTGACCAGCGTTCCACTGGCTTCGAGCAGCTCGTTGAACATCTCGAGCAGCCGGCGCTCCGCAGCCTCGGTTGCGCCTCCCTCGGACTGGATTCGCTCGCGCACATGGCGGTCGAAGAGGTCGACAGCCTGACGCGCGGTACG
>DATHDR010000395.1:0-14888 GCA_035318965.1 Verrucomicrobiia bacterium
CCTGGTGCTGCTGGGGGTCAGCTTCATGTCGGGTTTGCGCGGGCGCCATCCAATCGAAGCTCGCATCCAGGTCATCGTCATCGGCATCGCCGGCACGATGCTGCTCAACCTCCTGCGGGTCGCGGTCGTGGCCGGAATCGCGGCCACCGTCGGTGTCACGCCGGCGGTTCTCTTTCACGACTACGGCGGCACGATCCTCGTCGTCGCCTTCCTCTTCGGGTTCTGGATTTTCGTCCAGCGCTGGATCCTCGGCCTGGAACCGTCAGGCGAGCAGGAGGCGATCGCATGAACCGCTGGCTCCGGCTAGCCCTGCAGACGGCGTTCGGCCTTGTGCTGCTGTGGTTGTGGCTCCGCACCGTCTCCCTCACCGAAGTGGTGAGCCATGCGCAGGTTCGCAGCTGGGCGCCGGTGGCGCTGATGATCGTGCTGTTCCTGCTGACCAGCGTGATCAGGGCGCGGCGCTGGTTGCTGCTGTTGCGCCCGCTCGCCCCCGTCGGAATGGTGAGGGCATTCGCTATGAATGCCGCGGGCGGCCTCTTGAACTACGTCCTGCCGATCCGGTCTGGCGACGCGGCGAGGACGTGGTGGCTGTGGCGTCGCCATCGCGTACCCGCCGGTTCGGCCCTCGCGACCATCGTCATCGACAAGGCGTGCGACCTCGCGGCTGTGGCAGTCGTGCTTGGCGCACTTGAGGTGATCGCCCTCACCGGAGTGATCAGCGCGCCGCAGGGCCTGCTCGGCGCGGCCGCGCTCGCGATCGCGCTCCTTGCGGCCGTCCTCGGGACGGCTCTGGTCGGCCCGCGGCTCGCGCGATCATGGCTCGCCCGGCGTCTGCTTCCGGCGCGCTTTGCATCAGCAGTCGCCGGTCAGGCTTTTGCGTTCCGGGCCGGCGCTCGTGGCCTGTGGACCCCAGCGCTCGTGAGCCGGCTGGCTTTCCTCACCATCCTTGCGCTGGTGATAGACGCCTTCAACTTCACGTTGCTTTTCGCCGCGGTGGGCGTGTCGGTGCCGCCGCTGAAGGCGATGGCCGCGTACCCGGCGCTGCTCCTGAGCTTTGCTGTTCCGGCGGGACCCGGATACGTCGGCAACCTGGAGGTGGCAGGGTCCCTGGTGTTGGGCGGAGGGCTCAAGCTCGCCCCAGCCGTGGCGGCCGGCGCGATCGTCCTCTACCACGCGATCACGGCCGGAACAGCGTTGGTGCTCGGGCTGCTCGGTTTCTTCCTGGTCGGAGGACGGCGGCGGGCTCGCGCGGGGGCTCCGCGCAGGATCGCGGTCTTCCACTGCGGCTTCACCTACTCCGGCGGTGGCGAGCGCATCGTGATCGAGGAGGTGCTCGGTCTGCGCCGGCGCGGTTACGACGTCGAGTGCTACGCGCCCACCGTCGATCAGTCCCGGTGCTACCCGGACCTGATCGGCGACGTGCGGGTGCGAACTTTTCTCCCTCAGCTTCCGCGCTGGGTTCCTTTCCGCGAAGCCGTGCAGATGGCGGCCACCTCGCTCCTCATGCCTCTGTACGCATGGCGTTTTCGAGGAGTCGACGCGATCGTGGGGTGCAACCAGCCGAGCGCGTGGATCGCGTGGTGGGCGGCGAGGCTGATGGACGTGCCTTACATCGTTTATCTGAACCAGCCAAACCGACTCGTCTACCCACGGAACGTGGACCGGGAGACCGGGTGGGTGGCCAACGCCGATTACCGCCTGCTCGCGGCGATCGTGATGCGCGCGACGCGGTTCGTCGCGTGGGCTGATCGGCGCTCGGTGCAGGAAGCGGACCAGCTGTTGGTCAACGGCGACTACATCGGCGACATCATCCGGCGAACCTACCGCCGGGAGGCAGTCGACTGCCCGGCCGGCTGCCATGTCGCCGCTTCAGGTTTCCCACTGCCGGTCGATGCGCGGTTCTCAGGCGGCCTGACAATCAACGGGTATCCGATTCGGCGCCCGTACGTCCTGCTGACCAACCGCCACTACCCACAGAAGCGGTTCGACCTCGCCATCAAGGCGCTGGCCGAGGTCCGCAAGCACCACCCGCGTGTTCAGCTCGTCATTCCGGGCCCCGCGACCTCTCACACCGCATCGCTGAAAGCACTGGTTGCGGAGTTGGGGTTGTCAGACGCAGTGCTCTTCCTTGGCGCGATCGCCGAGGACGAGCTTCAGAAGCTTTACGAGGGGGCGGCCGTGTACGTCTACCCCGCGCCGGAGGAAGACTTCGGCATGGGAGTCATCGAGTCGATGTCCAAGGGCGTGCCGGTGGTGGCGTGGAACCAGGCCGGCCCGACGGTCACCGTCGGGCCGCGGACAGGACATCTCGCGGAGCCGCTCGTGGTGGCCGACTACGCCGCAGGAATCGCGGCACTTCTGGATGATCCAAAGGAAAACCAGGCCACCGGCGAGCGAGCGTTTGAGTGGGCGCGCCGCTTCGACTGGGAGAGGCACCTCGACAAGCTGGAGACCGAGGTGTTGGAGGTAGCGCGCGCTCACGAACAGATCGCGAAGGAAGCTGCCACCGCGTGAAGCTGTTGCCCAGGATCCTCCCGAACGAAGAGGAGGACGACCAGCGTCTCAATGAGCCCCAAAGTTTCGACCAAGCCATCGCCGACCTCGAGCCCGAACCGGTTCACTGGTGGTTGACCTTGGGGGTGGCTGTCGCGGCCGCGATTCCACGTCTTCTTTATCTGTTCGTTTTCAGCGACCCGGAAAACCCGGGACTGCGTCGATACGACGATGTCTGGCATCACTGGCAGATCGCTTATCTGACCAAGGAGATCGGGCTCAGCGCACCTGGCGGCCCGCGCCTGTGGGACCTCAAAGGTCTCGACTATTTCTGGGGCGTGTTGCACCCGCTGCTGATGGTCGCAGTGTTCGATTTGACGGGGTCGATTGACATCGTTCTAAATCGCCTGGTCAGCATTGCCTTCGGCGTGGTGGTCGTGGTTCTGCTGTTTCACATCTGCCGCCGCTACTGGGGAACGCAGGTGGCGCTGGGCGCAGCGCTCGTCGCAATCCTGCTTCCGACAAGTGTCATGAACGATGCGTCAGGAATGCTTGAACCGCTTGGGGTCGCCCTGTGTCTGGTGGGCCTTTGGGCGTGGCCGCGCAGAGGCGGTTTCTGGGCCGGCCTTGCCTTCGGACTTGCGACGATGGCGCGCGCCGAGGCATGGATCTTCAGCCTCGGCATGGTTGTCGCCGCGTTCTTGCGCCCGCACGGTTGGCAGCAGCGCGTCCCACTGCTGGCCGGGTTCGTGGGAGTGATGCTCGTGTACATGAAGGTGCTCCAAGACCAAACGGGTAACGCGATTTATCCGCTGTGGTGGAACTTCTTCGCCAACGCTGCCGGCCGGTGGGAAGTTCCGGTCACCGCCGGTGAGGCATCTGTACGACCGGTGCTCGGCGCCCTGCTCATCGGATCCATCGCAGGATTGGCATGGAGCTTGTGGAGACGACCCCCGTCGTACATGCTCCTCACCTTCGGCTTCGGCTACTGGGTGTTCGTGGCGGGCATGCTTGGATTCACTGCTTACCTCGCGAGCTGGGTTTGGTGGATGCCGATCACCCGAGTCTTTGCGTTCCCATATGTGTTCGCGGGGGTATTGCTCGCCGTGGCGCTGTTGTGGTGGTTGCCCCGCAGGTTTGGCAAACGCGTGCTGCCCGTCGCATGGACTGGACTTGTTGTGACGCTCCTCGCTGCGCAGCTGGCATGGATTCCAATCGCGCAAGTCTTCGGCCCGTCCGAAGGCTCCTGGCTGGTGGTGAAGTCGGAAAGCGTCCAGCTCGGGGCGTGGTACAACCAGGCGCCTTACACAGGCCACGCTCTGGCGGTACCCCAGTATCGGCCCGACATCACCTACGGTCTCGCGCGCTTCGGCGGCGTGGAGGGTAAGCATCTGGTGAGCGAGATGTATGACCCATTTGCTTACCTAAAATCGGGCTATCGATACGAAGATCACCAACCGACCGTGAACACCCTGGTGGAATGCTGGCTGAGCGCCACCGACATACGGCTGATCGCGATACCTCAAAACGATCCCAACTACGAGTTGCTACAGCAGTTGAATCCAGGCTGGTTCGTGCGCTTAGGATCCCTGGATGAGGCTGGCTGGACGGTGATGGGTGTCGCTGCGCCGCACCCCACGGCAGCTGAGTGCAAGGCAGCTCAATCGGCAACCCACTAGCCTCTTCAACAGCTTTCGACTACGAGGCCAAGCGGTGGGGGGCATCGCCAGTGCGGCCGAAGCCCTGGTACATGAACGGGCTCAAGCTGCGCTACCTGCTGAGCGATCTGTCGCAGGTGCATGGTCGCGTGTTGGACGTCGGATGTGGAGCGGGATCGATCGCCAAAGCGGTCAAGCGCGCGCGACCGGACCTGGAGGTTTCTGGCTGCGACCTGAGCGAGTCCGCACTTGCTTCCGCGCGGGCCGAAGCCGAGGGCGTCGACTTTCGATTGGCCACTGCCGAGCGCCTGCCGTTTGAGGACGGAACGCTGGATTTCGTGTGGGTCGTCGACGTGCTCGAGCACGTGGAGGACCCCGAGCGAGTCCTTCGCGAGGTGGCGCGGGTGCTCAAGCCTGGCGGCGGATTCCACATCGTGCTGCCGCTCGAGGGTCAGCCGCGAACGCTCTACCGCCTCGTCGGGTGCGGCACGCGATGGACGGCCAAAGTTAGGCACGGCGGCCACATTCAGGTTTTCTCGGCGGACCGGTTTCGGTCCATGGCGTCTGGTTGCGGCCTGCCCGTCTTGCGCACCCGGTGGAGCTATCACTTTCTGCTGCAGGCGCTCGACCTCGCTTATTTCTCTTGGCTTGACATCCGGGGACCGGTCAGCGGTTCTGTGGAGGACATGTCCGTCTCGCGCGTTGGATTCCTCGGGCAGCTGATGCGCGGGGCGAGCCGCGCCGTGGCCTCAACCGCGTGGACCGAAGCCCGGCTCCTGCGCGCGCTGCCTGGAGGCTGCGGTCACTTCACCTGCGAGCGAAAGCCGGCCGCTAGTTGACCGATCCCGCCCAATTGATGAGGTCACGGAGGCCCTGGTCGAACGCAACCTTTGGTTCCCAGCCCAGGTCCTTCTTCGCCTTGGTGATGTCGCTGACGTAGTACGTCTGATCTCCCTCGCGCCAGTCCGCGAACGTGTATTCAGGTTTGTGGTTGGTCAGCTCGCCGATCTGCTCGATGACCTCGAGCAGGTTCCGCTGGTTCTCCGGGCCGCCGCCGACGTTGTAGATCTCTCCGCGCGTCTGGTCGATCTTGTCGATCACCGTCGCGTATAGGGCGCATAGGTCTCGTGCGTCGAGCAGGTCTCGCACCTGCGTGCCGTCGCCGTAGATCGTAAGCGGTCGGTTCCTGAGGATCGAATGGACGAAATGGGCGACCCAGCCCTGGTCCTCTGTTCCGTACTGGTGAGCGCCATAGATGCAGCTCTGCCGCAGGACGACTGTGTTCATGCCGAAGCAGCGGGCGTAGTCGCGGACATATTGGTCTGCAGCGCCCTTGCTGCAGCCGTAGGGACTGTGGAAGTCGATCGGCTGGCTCTCTTTACAGGCAACGTTGTTTCGGTCGAGCTTTCCATACACCTTATTCGTCGATGCGAAAACAAACGGCGCCTGCGGGTTGTGCAGGCGCGCCGCCTCGAGCAGATTGAGTGTGCCGCGCGCATTGACATCGAAGTCGGTGACCGGGTCGACCAGCGAGGTGGTGACGGCGACCTGGCCGGCCAGGTGCAGGATCGCGTCCTGGTTCTTCACGTGGTCCGCGAGGCCGCTCGCATTTCTCACGTCCTCTTTGATGAAGGTAGTGCGGGTTGGATGCCTCGTGATCAGCCACTTCAGATTCCGCTCGGTGCCCGGCCGGCTCAGGTTGTCGAGCACCGTCGCGTGCCACCCGGCGGAAATCAAGTCGACCGCTGCGTTGACGCCGAGGAAGCCGGCGCCGCCGGTGATGAGGACGCGCCGTCCGGCGCCGGCTTCGGGTGTGCGCGCCGTGCGCGCTTCAACGCGCGACGAGGTCTTGGGTTCCGTCATGAGCGAGGTCGGGTCCATGGGAGGGACCTACGTTAAGACAATCACCTGAGGCGACCCCCTTCTATCCGTCCTTAACATATTGGTGTGACCCCGCCCGAGCGGTCGATGTCCGCGCCCGATGCGCGGGCCATCCGCTCGAACTGGGAGAGCGAGGCGCGCATGGCCGACGTCTATCAAGCGCTGGCCCAGGTCACATCGGATGCTCGGCTCAAACGCCGGTTGGCGTTGCTCGCTGAAACTGAGCAACGCCACGCGGACGCCTGGGCGGCGTTGTTGGGTTCCGAAGGCGCCAAGCCTTCGAACCACAGGCCGCAGCTCACCGCCCGTTTGCTGGCGGTGTTGGCGCGCGTGGCGGGCGTTGGCCCGGCGCTGGCTCTCGCCGGCGCCGCGGAGGGGCAGGTCGTGCGCACGTACCTCCAACAGGTCTCGAGCGTGGCCGACGAAGGCGCGAGGGAAGTGCTGCGCCAGGTGCTGCCTGAGGAGCTCGACCATCAATCGCCCGAGGATGTGAAAGACGAGCCGTCGAAGGGCTCGGCCCCCGAGGATGCCGGCGCGGGCCTTGTCCCCGCGGAGGACTGGCACGGCGGCGGAGTCGAAAGCATCCGGAACGTGATCTATGGCGTCAACGACGGACTGACCGCGACCCTGGGCGTCCTGGCCGGTGTTGGCGGCGCCACCGTCGACCCAAGGGTGGTGCTGATCGGCGGCCTCTCGGCCATGGTCGCGTCTGGCGTGTCGATGGCGGGCGGCGCCTACCTCTCGAGCAAGTCGCAGCGTGAGGTCTTCGAGGGCCAGCTGGCTCGAGAAGCGGCCGAGATCGAGATCATGCCCGACCTCGAGCGGGCGGAGCTGATCCGGATCTACCGCTCCAAGGGTCTGACCCCGGCCGAAGCCCAGACCATCGTCGGACGGATCACGGCCGACAAGCAGGTGTGGCTGGAGACGCAGGCTCGCGAGGAGCTCGGGCTGGACGCGTCTTTGTTTGAGAACCCGGTGCGCGAGGGACTTGTGGCTGGAATCTCGACCCTGATCGGCGGAGCGATTCCAGTGGCCGGCTTCTTGCTGGGCCGTTTTCTGCTCGGGGCCGCGATCAACGGGTTTGCTGCGCTTGCGGTCACGTTCCTTCTGTGCGCAGGCTTCCTATTCGTGATCGGCGCGGCACGTTCGTTCTTCACGGGAAAGAACGGCGTCCGGTCGGGCCTGGAGATGCTGATGGTTGGATCGGTGGTCGCCGCGCTCACCTATGGAATCGGCGTGCTGTTTCGCGTCTAGCCTCTGGGATGGGGCCGATCAGCCGGTGGCGATGCCTCGAAAGTAGGCGACACTCACGATCCACGCTGCTCCGGCGAGGATCAGCGCTTCGCGCCTGGGATTGCCGGAGTGTGCGTAAACATATGCGCCCGGCAAAAACAGGACTGCGAAGATTCCGTATACGAGGTGCAACAGCTGCCCTCCGGGGCGGCCGCCGAACGCGAACGCAGCCAGGCCGAGCAATCCTTGAACCGCGGTCAAGCCACCCATGATCAGGTAGCTCGATCGAAAGCCGCCGGAAACCGACGCGTGGCGGAAGTACTGGTAGGTCCCCCAGACTCCGAGCACCACGGCAAAGATGAGAAGAGCATTCGCGCCCACCCGATGAAGAAGGGCGAGCGTCTGGATCACCGACTCGGGCTGGTGACCTGTTCACGGAAATAGTCAACCGTCAGGCTGAGGCCTTCTTCGAGATTGACATGAGGCTCCCAACCAAGCTCGCGGTGCGCACGTTCGTTGTCGAGCGCGATGCGATAGACGTCGCCTTTGCGCGCCGGACCGTAGTTCGGTTTCATCCGGTAGTCGGTGAGCAGGGCGAGCTTTCGGTAGAGGTCGTTGACGGTGACTGCGATCCCGGTGCTGATGTGGAACGTGCCTCCCGACCCTTTCTCCAGCACAGCCAGGTTCGCCATGGCCACGTCGCCGACATGGAGCATGTCGCGCGACTGCTCTCCCGTCCCATCGATGGTGAGCGGCCTGCCGGCGAGCATGCGGCTCGCGAAGATGGCGATCACGCGACCTTCCTCTGCGGCAAAGTCCTGCCGGGCGCCGTAAATGTTTGCGTAACGCAGCACCGTGAAGTCGAGACCAAAGGTTCGCCGGAACATGCCGAGGTACTGCTCGAACGCGAATTTGCTCGTGCCATAGGGCGAAAGAGGTCGGACCGGATGGTCCTCGTCGGCGGGCACAACATCCGGTTCGCCGTAGAGGGCGCCGCCGGTCGAGCTGAAGATCACCTTGCGAACGCCATGGTCGACACATGCCTTGAGCAGATTGAGACCGCCGACGATGTTGATCTGTGCGTCGTCGGCAGGGTCGGCGACTGACTTCGGCACCTCCGACTGCGCGGCGTGATGGCTCACGACCTCCGGCCGGAAAGTGGCGACGGCCCTGTCCACCTCCGGTTGATCGCGCAGGTCCATGCGATGGACGGCCGCCGCCGGGTTGACATTGCCGTCGCGGCCGGTACTGAAATTGTCGAGGACGGCGACCTCATGGCCGGCCGCGATGAATGCGTCGACTACATGAGAGCCGATAAACCCGGCTCCGCCTGTCACCAGAATTCGCACGCGCTGGACTGTAACGGGTTTACTTGCTGGCGGTGGTTGAGAGAGCACGACTCGAGGTCGAGGTCTTCAAAGCTGTTCGGTCCCCGGTGTCACCGTCGTTTTTGCGCCGGTTGCTGCAGAATGCGGCGTCGGTGCCAGAGGTGGCGGCCCGCCTGCCGGCGGGCGAAGCGACGATCGCCGTCAGGCTCACAGGTGACGAAGAGCTGCGCAGGCTGAACCTCGAGTTCGCGGGCGTCGATTCGTCAACCGACGTCCTTTCATTCGCCGGCTCAGGTCAGCACGTCGGCGACCTGGCGATCTCATGGCCGGCGACTCTCCGGCAGGCTCAGCAGTACGGTCACCCGGACCAGACGGAGCTTGGCCTGTTGGGCGTGCACGGGTTCCTACACCTGCTGGGCTGGAATCACGCAACGGCGGCGCAGCGCAAAGAGATGTCACGCCTCACCGTCGCCGCCCTGGCGCTGTCCGGGCTGCAGCTCGCGCCGGGACGGCTCTGAGCTCCGCGTAAACTCATCGGTGAAGGGTCTGCGGCACTCGCCGCGGGCCTAAGTGCGTCTATTTGGATTTTGGATGGAAGAAAAACCGACCGCTGATGAGCATCTGATCGTGGGTCTGGGAAACCCGGAGTCCGAGTATGCCGACACGCGTCACAACCTCGGCTTTGCGTGTGTGCGTGAGCTCGCGAAGCGACTTGGCGTGAAGGTGGATCGCAAGCGGTGGGATTCGCTGGTGGGTCACTCGGAGGCGCGCGCCGTGTGGCTCTTGATGCCGCAGACCTACATGAACCTCTCCGGACAAGCGGTGGCCAAGGCGGTGCGAGACACCCGAGTCCCGCCCTACCGGGTCTGGGTGGTCTACGACGAGCTCGACCTGCCTCTATGCCGCATGCGGATCAGGCGCGGTGGCTCGGGGGCAGGACACAACGGTGTGCTGTCGATCATCAACTCCCTTGGCACACCCAACTTCGTCCGTTTCCGCGTCGGCATCGGAAAGCCGGCGCGCAAGGGATCTCAGTCGGGTCGACATTACGTCCTCGGGCGATTTACCAAGGCCGAGTCCGAGCGGATACCAACCGTCATCGATGGGGTCGCCGGTGCTTTGGAGCTGGCGCTCGAGGCCGGCGTCGAGCGTGCGATGGACCGCTACAACAGGGCCGGCTCGCTCGGGTGTGAGGAGCTCGAATGAGCACCCTTTGGGAGAAGACCATCTCAGCCGTTCCGGCGCTGGAGCGATGGATCGGTGGCGATGCGGCCCGGCTCGAAGTCGGGCGGCTTCCCCGGCCGGCGTGGCCGATCGTCGCCGGGGCGCTGGCACGTGCATCCGCCGCACTCCGTCATTCGATCGTGATCCTGGTCCCGGCGCCCGAACGCTTTGCGGACGAGCTGCGTCCGTGGCTGGCCGGTCATCCCTCGGTCCATGTCTTCTCTGAAGTCGGCGTCTCGTTCCTGGACCGGCCGCCCGCCTTCGACGAATCGGTCAACAAGCGACTTGAAGCGCTGGCCGCGCTCGCGCGCTCAGGGGAGGAGCCGACCGTGGTCGTCTCTTCTCGCCGCGCGATGACGCGTCAGACCATCTCTCCCCGAGACCTTGCGGGCGGAGCGCTCTTGCTTGCTCCCGGCAAAGGTCCCGACCCAGTCGCCGTTGCTCGCCGCCTGGTCGAGCTTGGCTACTCGAGAGAGGCCTTGGTCGAGGACCGCGGCCAGTTTTCCCTTCGTGGCGGCATCCTCGACGTGTTTCCAACGGTCGCGGACGCGCCGGTGCGCGGCGAATGGGAAGGCGACGTGATCGAAACGCTTCGGCTGTTCGATCCCCAAAATCAGCGCTCCGTCATGGCGATTCCCGAGGCTGCCATCAGAACAGGACGCGAGCTCCTGCTTGGGCCGCTGCGCGGCTCAGCCGCAGTCGCCCGCATACGCGAATCGGTCTCGCTCGACAGCCTGCGAGCGGATGTCCGCTCGGAGTGGGAGGACGACCTGGCTCGACTTGAATCAGGCGCGGCTTTTCCAGGTCTGGAGTTCTACGCGGCATACCTCGACGCCTCGCGGCCATCATTGCTCGACCACATTCCTGCGGGCGTAGGCATGCTGGATTTCGACCCCGAACGCCAGCGCGCGGACGCCCGTTCGCTGATCGATGAGGCGGAGATGCTTGCGGCGGCGGAATCCGGCGGGGGCGAGCTCCCGCGAGGTTTCACGCTGCCGATGGTCAGCCTGGACCGCCTGGTTGATCTGGCCGATCGCCCTCGGATTCGGCTGACGGCCGGTGAGACCACCGCAGATGCCGCGGACCTGGGCTGGATTGAGCTCCAGCCGTTTGTCGGCCGGCCAAAAGCCGTCGCCGACTTCGCCGCCTTAAATAGCTCCGCGACCGTCGTGTTCGCGACCGAACAGGCCGCGCGGCTGCGGGCCCTGCTCGACGAAAGCGGCGTCCGCGCACGTGAATCAGATGTTGACCTCGACCTCGACCTCGCGCTCAAGCCCGCATTGAAGCGGGCCGATATCGACATCGGCGCCGGCTGTTCGCAACCGGAGATCGGGTTTCACCTTGCCACCGATGCGGAGCTCTTCGGCCGGCTGCGCAGACCTACGCGTTCGTCGCGCGGCGGACGCACGCGAACTGAGGACCTGACCAAGGAATTCACGCTCGACTTCGCCCCCGATGAGCTCGTCGTCCACGTCGATCACGGCATCGCTCGTTTCAAGGGGATGCGGCTCATCGAATCTGAAGGGGCCCAACGCGAGTATCTCGAGCTCGAATACGCCGAGGGCGACAAGCTCTTCGTTCCGGTGGAGAACCTGGACCGCGTCCAGAAGTATCTCGGAGGCGAGGGGCAGCCGGCGCTCCACCGTTTGGGCACGAGCGACTGGACACGCGCGCGAGGTCGCGCGCGAAAGGTGGTCCAGGACGTGGCTGACGAGCTGCTCAAGGTCTATGCGCTGCGAGAAGCCCGGCCTGGCATTGCTTTCGCACCGGACACGGCCTGGCAGCAGGAGCTCGAGGCGTCCTTTCCTTTTGAGGAGACTCCCGACCAGGTCGCCGCGCTCGCGGAGATCAAGGCCGATATGGAGTCTGACCGGCCGATGGATCGCCTCCTCTGCGGCGACGTCGGCTTCGGTAAGACTGAGCTCGCCCTTCGTGCGGCGTTCAAGGCGGCGATGAGCGGGAAGCAGGTCGCCCTGCTCGCACCCACGACAGTGCTCGCCCAGCAGCATTTCCACGTCTTTCGTGAGCGCCTTGGCAAGTTCCCAGTGGTAGTCGAGATGCTTTCGCGATTCGTCGACGACGAAACCCAGGCCCGCACCGTCGAAGGCATCAAGTTAGGTCAGGTCGACATCGTCGTCGGGACGCACCGCCTTCTGCAGCGGGACGTGCGTTTCAAGCGACTCGGATTGCTTATCGTCGATGAGGAGCACCGCTTTGGCGTGATGCAAAAGGAGCGCTTGAAAAAGCTGCGCACGCAGCTGGACGTGCTCTCCCTTTCTGCGACCCCAATACCGCGAACGCTGCATATGGCCGTGGGGGGAATCCGAGACATGAGCGTGATCCAGACCCCGCCCGAAGAACGCCAGCCGATCAAGACGTACGTCACCGCGGATGACGACGAGCTGGTCGGCGAGGCCATCACCCGCGAGCTGCAGCGTGGAGGTCAGGTCTATTACGTCCACAACCGGGTGCAAACCATCCAGAAGGCGGCGGAGCGGATCCGCCGGCTCGTGCCCAAAGCACGCGTCGCCGTGGGCCACGGCCAGATGGGCGAGGACGAGCTGGCCAACGTGATGGTCGACTTCGAATCGGCCAAGCACGACGTGCTCGTCTGCACGACGATCATCGAGTCGGGCCTCGACATCCCGAACGTCAACACGATCATCGTCGAGCGCTCGGACCGTTTCGGCCTGGCGCAGCTTTACCAGCTCCGCGGCCGCGTCGGGCGTTCGGGAAGGCGTGCCTACGCCTACTTCCTTTATGACCCGCGCCGCTCGCTGACCGAGCAGGCCGACAAGCGACTGGACGTCATCTCCGGGCTGCACGAGCTGGGGCAGGGTTTCAAGATCGCGCTGCGCGACCTCGAGATCCGTGGGGCAGGCAACCTGCTGGGCACCGAGCAGCACGGCGCCATCGCGGCCGTCGGATTCGAGATGTATCTGCAGATGCTGCAGGGCGCTGTGGCCAAGATGCGCAGCGGTTCCGAGGAAACGACCGTCGGCGACGTCCTCTCGACGACGGAGATGAACCTCGACCTCCCGCTCGACCATTTCATCCCGCGCTCCTACATTCGCGACGAGAAGCTGCGCCTCGGTGCTTACCGGCAGCTGGCCGGAACTGAAGACGAGCAAGAGCTCGATTCGATCCTGCGGTCGCTCGAGGATCGTTACGGTCCCGGGCCGGCGCAGCTCGACAACCTCGCCTACTCGCTGCGCGTCAAGCTTCGAGGCCAGCGGATGGGCTTGCGCGCAGTGGTGGCAGAAGGCCACGACATCGTGATCCGAGTCGACCCGCAGCGCTTCCTCGACGTCGAGGAGCTGTCGCGACGCATGCCTGGACGGTTCACCGTCGCGCCGAACCGCTTGAAGATGCGCCGGCAGGGTGAGGGCTGGCAGCAGGATCTACTCCGGCTGCTCGACGAGATGGCGGACCTGTACGAGTCCGCTCGTGGCGTGGTCGCTGCACAGGGTCACTAGAGCGGCCGTGCCAGAATCAGAGCCCGTGCGGGAATCGAACGAGAAGCCTTATTCGCCTGGAATCGGAGCGATCTTCGAGGTGGTCGCGCGACTCAGAGCGCCGGGCGGCTGCCCATGGGATCGGGAGCAGACGCACGAGTCGCTTCGCCCGTATCTCCTCGAGGAAACCTATGAGCTGCTCGAGGCGATCGACTCCGGCGATGACACAAAGATGAAGGAAGAGCTCGGAGACCTGTTGCTGCAAGTGGCGATGCACGCCGAGATCGCGGCTGAGGACGGAAGGTTCGATGCGGCGCAGGTGTCGGAGGCGGTCGCCGCAAAGATGGTGGCGCGCCATCCCCACGTGTTCGGCTCGACCTCCGTGGCCGATGCCGAAGAGGTGCTTCGCAACTGGGAGCACCAGAAAGTCCACGAAGCGCGCCAGGCCGGCAACGACGAATCAGTGGTCGACCGGGTCCCCATCACTCTGCCGGCTCTCGCATGGGCGCTCGGCCTCCAGAAGCGGGCCGCCCGCGTGGGCTTTGATTTCACATCAGAGAAAGAGGCGGCAGAATCAGTCGCCGAGGAAGCCCGCGAGCTGGCGATTGCAGCGGATGCGCAGCAGGTTTTCCAGGACATGGGCGACCTCCTTTTCGCCATCGTCTCTCTGGCTCGCCGCCTGAAAGTCAATCCCGAAGACGCGCTTCGAGTCGCGGGCCAGCGGTTTCGCGAGCGCTTTGCCAAAGCGGAGGCGTCTTTGCGCGAAGAGGGCAAGACGTTCCGCGACCTCGAACCAGAGGAACTGGTGCGACGCTGGAAAGACAGCGGCTAGCCAGGGGGCGTTTGTTATAGTCGGCTTCCTTTCGGCAACGGTCCCTGAACACGACGCAGCATGAGATACAGCAAAGCCATTGTCGCCGGCGGCACGTTGCGCACCAACGCGTTTGGAATGCGCCATGCCGTGGTCACCTCCGTGATCGTCGCCGCGTCCATCTGGGCCGGCGTTGCCTTCGTCCAGGAGGCTTACATCGGCCATAAGCTCAGCCAGCAGGTGGGGGACCTGCGCAAGCAGAACACGGTCCTCGCCGCGCAGAACCAGGGCTACCGCAAAGACGTCCAGGCGCTCACCTCAGGCGCCGCCGACGAAGAGGAAGCCCGGCTGAATGGATACGCAAAACCGCAGGAGCGACTGTACCTGGTCACCGCGCCGCCGTCACCGTCACCCGCGCCGGCGGCATCTCCTTCGGCCTCGCCTCGCACCCACTGAGCTCTCGGCGGCCGCCCTTATGGGCGGCGGTATACTGGGATCGCGGAGTGGAGCAGCGGCAGCTCGTCGGGCTCATAACCCGAAGGTCGTCGGTTCGAATCCGACCTCCGCAACCATTTGAAGCCACCCCCGGAGCCGGGCCCCCCGGCTCCTCTTATTTTGGAGAGCGGTGAACAAAAGGAAGCGGGTGGCGCTCGCGAAGCGCCGCACCAAGAAGCGCAAGCTGAAGGCGCGGGCACAGGCGGCGCGATAGGATCTTTTCCAGGAGTGCGCCCTGCGCGCGCGCCGGCGTCCCGCGGTGCCGTAGCTCAGGTGGTAGAGCGCGCGACTCATAATCGCGTTGTCGCTG
>DATHDR010000396.1:0-3296 GCA_035318965.1 Verrucomicrobiia bacterium
GCGCGGTGCAGCAGCCAGGCAACACGGATGACCACTCGCGGCGGGACACGAGTCGGCCGCGCCTCGGTGGCGGTCACGCTGCACCCGCCGTCGTCGCGACGGCGATCGGTGACAGGACTGCCGGTGCCGATCCGTGCGGGCTCTCCGCCTCGGCCGCGGCCTCGACCATCAGCGGCGCTTCCTTGCGGAACCCCTTGAAGGTCATCCACAGGCCGAGCGACAGCTCCCAGAGAAAGATCGGGAGGAGCGCGATGAGAGACCACACCGAGATCTTCTCGTTGATGCCGAGGATCTGTCCGATCACGGAAGACGTCATCAAGACGCCGCCGACGAGTCCGATCGCGGGAATGAGTCGCGGCACGAGGCTGGATCGGTACATCAGGTACCCGAGCAGGAGGGCATTCATCGCGGGCATGAGGGTCCCGCCGATCAGGAACGCCGCGTTGTACGTCCCGACGAACGAGGCGCCACTGGTGAGAAGCGCGGTCGAGTCGGCGCCGGCCGCGGCGCCCACCTGGTGCAGGGACGCGAGCGAGAGAAGGCTCACGACACCCGTGAGGAGCATCGCGCCCTCGATGACGCGCGAGGTGACGAATCCGAGCGCGAACGTCTCGTTCTGGCGCCGGACGACCGGGTACAGCGTGATGGCGGCGCCGATGCCGGCGAGCGCGACGATCACATCGATGAGGGCGCCCCAGCGCAGGCCGGTGTCGCCGCCGGAGCTCAGGATGTAGGCCGGGTCCTTGAGCACCGGCATGTACAGAGTCAGTGTCGCGACCGAAATGAAGGTGATCAGGTAGAGGATGCCCGCGACGAGCGCGGTCTTCCGCATCGAATCCATCGGGGGTCGTTTCGTTGCTGCGGTTCGAACGGCGGTTGTCATGTCGGTTTTCCTTTCGTGCGTTCGTATTGGGCTATCGAGGCTCGGTCCCGGGCGTCGCGGTCGGGTCGGCGTCGACTTGCGTCACTGAGACCAGTGGCAATCCGGTGTCGCGCACCTTTTGGAGCAGGCCATGGAGCGCCGCCTGATCGGGTACGCCGCCACGGATGACGGTGACGCCCTCGCTCTCGTGGCTGAGGCTCAGGCCGTCAAACCAGGCAGCCCATCGGCCATCCAGGTGTCCCTTGAGGCGAATCTCGTAGCGGCCGTCCTCGTGACGGTCACCGTCGATGCGTGTCGTTCCGCTCATCTGCTCCCTTCCGCCGGTCCTGCGATCTGTCTGCCGGCGTGGTCCCGAGCATCGGAGCGGACGTGGGGAGCGAGCATCCCCACATGTGGGGATTCGAGGTGATGAATCTTCGATCGAGCCGCGAGGCGACTTGCGGCGGCCGACCGGGGCTTCGCGCCTCGGCTACGGTCGGTTGCGGGCTCGCGACAGGAGGTCGAGTTCCTCGGCCCGGGTCACGGCGGACCGGCGGTTGTTCGCCCCGAGCTTGGCGTAGATGGCCTTGGTGTGACTCCGCACCGTGCTCAGCGACACCACGAGTTCGCGGGCGATTTCCGGCCCGGCCAGATCGGTCCCAAGCAGCCGCAGCACGTCAAGCTCACGGTCGCTCAGCGGCTCGATGAGCGCCTCCTTGTTCCCGGCGTTGTCCTCGGGGCGGACAGCGGCCGTCAGAAGGCGGCGAACGTAGTCCGGGGCGATTCCCCGGTTCGCGGCGTCCTGCAGCAGGGCCGCCATGGGTGGGCCCTCATCGAGGAAGACGCGAACATAGCCTTCCGGTTCGCCGAGCGCCACCGCACGTCCGAGGGCGGCAAGAGCGGCAGGCATGTCGCCTCGCACCTGGTGGGCAAGCGCCAGCAGGACAAGGATTTCGATGACATTGCCCGTCCGCTGACCGTCCTCCGCTGCTCGCAGCAGGCGACCCAGTAGCGCGAAGGCGTCACGGGCAGACCCGTCCGAAGGGTCCAGCGTGGATTGGGCCAGGAGCACCCTCGCAAGCGTGACGTGCTCGAACTCGCGCAGATACGTCAGGTCGTCGTGAGGCGACAGGCCTCGCGCCCGAGCCCACGCATTCGCTTCGGCCAACCGCCCCTGCCTGAGCAGGATTCGTGCCTCTTGCGCCGGCAAGGGACGGACGTCCGGGATGAAGTCCGGCATGTACAGGCGCTGTGCCTCGTGGATTGCATCGAGCGCGCCATCGAGGTCCCCTTCAGCCTGCCGGATGCGGGCCGTCACGACATGCCGGCGATGGCGGTTCTGCGGGTAGCCCATGTGCTCGCCCAGGTCCTTGCTCGCCTGGAGATGCCGTGTGGCGGCCTGGAGGTCGCCCTGCTCACGGGCGAGGTCGCTCAGTCCCACGTACATGTCCGCCGTGGCCCGCAGGACTGGCTCGCCATGCTTTGCCGACAGTTGCAATGCCTGCTCGTACGTCCGGATCGCGTCACGCAGCCGTCCCTGGGTGATCCGGATGTCGGCCAGGGCGATCGCAGCACCGAGCGCATCAGAGAGGCTGCCAGACCGCTGCACCCGCGCCATCCCAGCGCCGTAGATTCGATGCGCGGTCTCGAGGTCCCCGCTCGCCCATGTGGCCAATCCCAAGAGCGCCTCTGCTGCCCCGCGGAGGAGATCGTCGTCCTCGGGAGCCAGATTCAGTGCCTCGCGAGCGTGCCGGACGGTCGTCGCGACGTCGCCTCGGATCTGGGCAAGCACGGCTCGGTAGACCGCGATCAGCGCAGCCAGGAGGCTGAACTCGCGCCGGTCTACGACAACCATCTCCGGCCGCCCGGCTCCGGCTTCATCTGGCACACCGTGGGGCGCCGTGAGCCAGCGCTCGCCGTCTCCCAGACGGCGCTCGACGTCCTCGAGCTCGCCGATGGACAACAGCGCCCAGGCGTAGGCGACGCTCAGGACCGGTCTTCGCCCGATGACCTCATCCGGTAGCGCCCTAAGCCACCGGAGCGCCGTCACCTCCTGATGACCCTGCCGCAGCGCCGGCACCGCCAACTCAATCAGGCTGGCGGCTCGGTCGAAGTCTTCGCCCGCCAGCGCGTGCCGGATTGCCTCGGAGCGGTCACCGTTGTGCTCGTACCAGTCGCTGGCACGACGGTGCAGGTCGGGCACCCACGCTGGCTGCTCATCGAAGAGGCGCGTGCGCAGCACGTCGGCAAAGAGCTGGTGGTACCGATACCAGCGCCGGCGGTCGTCGAGTGGGACGAGAAAGAGGTTCCCGCGATCGAGCGCCTCCAGCATCGCTTTGCCGCCCTCGTGGCCCGTAACGGCATCGCAGAGGGGGCCGCTTAGCCGACCCAGGATCGAGGTCTGCAGCAGGAAAAGCCGGACATGCTCCGGTTG
>DATHDR010000397.1:0-2480 GCA_035318965.1 Verrucomicrobiia bacterium
CGATCAGAATGGGAACGCGACCTTGCGGGCCTTGACGCGTGCTGCGAGCCGGTGCTAGAGCTTGACGAGGTGGCCTTGCATCCACAGGTCGCAGCACGCGGGCTGATCGCAAAGGAGAAGGCCGGAGTCGAGGTGAGGCCGGCCGTTCAGATGCGCGGCGACTGGCGCCGCAAAGGCGCACCTGGGCTCGGCGAGGACACAGCGGTGGTCCTGTCCGAGGTCGGCGTCGACGAAAAGCAGCTGGAGGAGCTCAAGCAGCTCGGCGTTATTTAGCCACCAGGTGGTCCCACAACCACTCGACCTGCTGCCGCGTCGCCTCACGGCTTCCGCTGTTGTCGATCACGTGATGCGCCAGCTTGCGTTTTTCTTCGATCGGCATCTGCGCGGCGATCATCGCGCGGGCCCTGTCCTCAGTGGTGCCGCGGCCCTCGACCAGCCGCGTCAGCTGCAGGTGTTCGGGCACGTAGACCAGAATCACCGTGGAGTAGAGCCGCTCGAGCCCGTTCTCAAAGATCAACGGCACATCCTGCACGACGACCGTCGCCCCACCCATCGCAGCTTCAGCTGTGCGGGCGGCCATCCACTCCCTGACGAGGGGATGGACGATCGCGTTGAGGCGCTGGCGCGCACCCACGTCATTGAAAACGAGCTCGCCAAGGCGTGCGCGGTCGATGCGCCCGTCGCGTACGTAGTCGGGACCGAATTCGCGAACCACTGCATCAAAGCCAGGGCTGCCCGGTTCATAGATCGCGTGAACCGCCGCGTCCGCATCGATCACCACGGCGCCCAGGTCGTGCAGCATCGTCGACACGGTCGTCTTTCCCGACCCAGCGCCGCCTGTCAGTCCAATGAGCTTCAATTGGCGTAAGTGGCTGACGAGGAGAAGTTCGACGCCGTGGTCGTCGGGGCAGGGCCGGCCGGCACGGCCGCGGCGCTCACCATGGCCAAGGCCGGTCTGCAGGTCGCGCTGCTAGAGCGTGGGACAAAACCTGGCTCCAAGAACGTGATGGGCGGCATCCTCTACAACCATTTCCTCGAAGAGATCGTAGGCGACGCCTGGAAGGAAGCCCCGCTCGAGCGGCCGATCATTGAAGAGCGCCGCTGGATGATGACGCCTGAGGCGGCGATCGGCTTCGACTACAAGAACCTTCGCAACCGGACGAAGCCGCACTCCTTCTCGGTCCTGCGTGCGCGCTTTGACGCGTGGTTCGCGGAGCAGGCGGAAAAGGCGGGCGCGGTGGTGGTGCCGGAGACGGTGGTCGACCGCTTGATCGTCAAGAACAGCCGCGTGGTGGGTGTCGGAACCGGTCGTGGCGATGATGTCTACGCGGACGTCGTCATCGTATGCGAGGGCATCGGCCTGGGGGCTGGCCTCCTGGAGAAAACCGTGATCAACGGCAAGCGGTTACGCCGCAAGCTGCGCGCCAACGAGGTCGCGATGGCGGTCAAAGAGATCATGCAGCTTGAACCGGGCCTGATCGAGGAAAGGTTCAACTGCGATCCCGGCGAGGGCTGCACCCTGGAGTGCTTCGGCGATTCGACCATGGGCATGGCCGGTTTCATGTTCATCTACACCAACAAGGACACCCTTTCCGTCGGGGGAGGCGCGCTGCTGAGCCAATTCAACGACACTCTGCGCAGCCCCAACGACCTGATGGAGCATTTCAAAAACCACCCGGCGGTCAAGCCGCTGCTGCGCGGGGCCGAGACCGTCGAGTACCTCGCCCACCTCATTCCCGAGGGAGGGTATCGCGGAATTCCCAAGGTTTATGGCCCGGGTTATCTGGTGTGCGGGGACGCCGCGATGCTGTCGAACCCGGTGCACCGCGAGGGCTCGAACCTGGCCATGGAGTCGGGGCGGCTCGCGGCCCAGACCGTGATCCACGCCAAGGAGGTGGAAGACTTTTCAGAACGCCGCCTCGCAGAGTACAAGGGCCTGCTCGACAACTCGTGGATCATGGCCGACATGCGCAAGTACGACGGCGCCGTGCCCCTGCTCGAGCACAACCCACAGATGCTGACCAAGTACCCGCAGGTGATGGACCGCGCGCTTGATGAGTTCTTCCGGGTGGACGGAAAGTCGAAGTGGGAGAAACAGTCGAACATCCTGAAGATGCTGCGCAAGGAGGGCATGTTCCGGATGGGCTGGGACACGCTCAAAGCCCTCTGGACGATGAAGTAGCGGCCCCACGTTCGTGGTCGGCGTGCTGCCCTAAGCCTTCGAGACGGCCACCTGGACGGTGTGATACCCGCTGGCTCCGCTGGGGTAGCTGGGTGCGGTTCTCTGGTCCTGCGGATTGCCCATGCCGTCGATCGCACGCGCCATGAGCCGGTAGCTGCCCTCCCGAGGCAGGCTTGCGAGGTCCTTCCCCCGAGCTCACGCCCGTCGGCAACTTTTACATCGTCTCCAAGAACTTCAGCGACCCTTCGGTGGACGCGCAGAGCTGGAGCCTCCGCGTGGGCGGACTGGTCGAACGGCC
>DATHDR010000398.1:0-3077 GCA_035318965.1 Verrucomicrobiia bacterium
CCAGAGCCGATCAAACCGCCGCAGACTGCCAAGCCGTCGGGGAAAAAGCCGAAGCGCCGCTAGCGCTTTTTGTCGCCGGCCTTTTTCGCGGGGGTCTTTTTGTTCGCTGCCTTCGAAGGCATGGCGCGCGTCAGCGCGAGCGAACGCTTGATCAAGGCCAGCGCCGGCGCGGGCTTGGCGCGCCAATCGCCGGGCACCATGACGTACCCGCCCATCTTGTGTCCTGCCATCGGCTCAAAGTCCCGGCCGCCCTGCTTCTTGACCGCGGTGATCTCCGTGTCGGGCAACCTGACCACCAGCTCCTCGCCGAAGAGGCCGCAGAACATGTTCCCGTTCACGAACGCAGAGAGCTGTCCGAACATCGGCTTGAGCGTGATGGCGGGTTCGTCGGGCACGAGCCGGGAGAACGCGGCCTTGGCCTCGTCGCTCGGCCTGGGCAGCTTCATAGCTCCGCGCTCCATGCCCTCAATTTTGTCCCTTGGCTGCACGCTGCGAACGCGCTCTTCAGCGCTAGGGGCCTGATCCGGGTGCCATCAAGCGACCGTTCGGTGAGGTGCCGGCGTTGGTAGGTCGTGACGTGGTGAGAAACGTCTTGAGCCGACTCGGCATGGTCGGAGCGATCCTGCTCGTGAGCGCGCTTATCTTTGGCGTGCTCGCGGGTGGGGTTGTTGTCCAGCGACTGACCTCGACTCCGGCGGCTTCGAGCGAGCAGGAGCGCGGTGATGAGGCGGGCGACAGCAGCAAAGAGAAAAAGAAGACCAAGCACGCGAACAATGGCCACCACGACACGCAAGAGAACGACGAATCGGAAGACAAGGACGCTTGACATAGTCTTGGGCGGTCTTTACGATCCGGCCCGATGACCGATCAGGATCCGAGCCAGAACCCAGCCGACGCCCCAGTCGACCCGCTGTTCACGCACCCCGCATCGCCATTCACTCAGACCGAGGTGCCCACGCCGGTCGCCTTCGCGTCGCCCCCCAGCCCAACGCCACCCGCGGCGATCTACTCCACGTGGGTCACATACCGCACCCAGTTCGAATTCGGCCTGGCGGTGCTGGCGTACCTGATGGTCCTGGTGGGGTCGGTAACTGTTGTGCAGGCCAATCCGGAGGCGGATTGGCGCTACTACGTTGCCGTCCTTCCTGTGGCCCCGGCCGGTTTCGTGATCTGGCTCTTCGTGAGGGCCCTGGCGCGGCTCGACGAGCTTCAAAGGCGGATCCAGATGCAAGCGTTCGGGTTCTCGCTGGGTGCCACCGCGCTGGTCACGTTTGGATACGGGTTTCTCGAAGGCGCGGGGATGCCGCATTTGAGCTGGACGTATGTCCTGCCTCTCATGGCGCTGCTCTGGGGAGCGGGGACGGCGATCTTCACCTGGCGGTATCGATGAAGAACCGGCTTAGGGTCCTCCGGGCGGAGCTGGCGTGGTCGCAGGCCGAGCTCGCCCAGCACCTGGGCGTGTCGCGGCAGACGGTGAACGCGATCGAGACAGGTAAGTACGATCCAAGCCTGCCGCTTGCGTTTTCCCTGGCCCGGACGTTCAAGCGCCAGATCGAAGAAATCTTCGAGGCTGAGCCAACCCGCACCTAACCTGGCCCGGCAAGGAACCTGGGCTTAGACTCACCGTGAGTGCGAAGCCTCCGCCAGGATCTGGTCGCCTTCGCCGTCATCACCGCCGTCATCGCGGGCACGATGCTGAGCGCACACCCGATCCCGATCGCGCGTCCGGCTGCGGCGGTCTCCATCCATGTTCCTGTGGTCGAGGAACGTGTGTCCAGCGCGGCGCCAGACCTCGGCAGCCTCGACGAGGACATCGGCTCGGTGATCGTGATTTCGTGGCGCGGCGACATCAACTCCGGAGTGCGTTCGCTGCTGGATGACGGTCGCGTTGGTGGCGTCCTCCTTTTCGCTTCAAACTTCAGCGGCCCGGCGGGCCTCGCGTCTCTGACCGATCGCCTTCGGGCGTTGACGACCAGCGCATGCCTCGACCACCCGATCCTCGTCATGCTCGACGAAGAAGGCGGGCAGGTGACTCGTGTGCAGGCCGGCTTCGCTCCGCCAGCGCAGCTGGTCGCGGGGTCGGGAGGCGCCGATCACGTCCGCGCCCTCGAGCGCGCTTCAGCGGCCGGCCTGCACGACCTCGGCGTGGGCCTCAACCTGGCCCCAGTCGCCGACGTGCGAACCAATTCGGGCGACCAGGTCATCCTCGACCGCTCGTTCGGCGCCAACCCGGCGATCGTCTCGCCGCTGGTGGGAGCCGCAGTGCAAGGGCTGCACGACGGCGGGGTTGGGGCGACGCTGAAACACTTCCCTGGGTTGGGCGGGTCGGCCGGCGAACCTCATGTGGCGATTCCAACCGACTACGAGTCGGAAGCCCAATGGCAGCGCACCCAGGTGCCGGCGTTTCAGGCGGGAATAGCGGCGGGAGCCGACGCCGTCATGACGACGGCCCTCTACGTGCCTGGCCTTGGCGGAGGCACCACGCCGGCGATGTTTTCCGCGCCGGTCGTCGCCCGCCTGCGCACCCAGCTCGGCTTTGGCGGCGTCATCGTCACAGACTCCCTGAGCATGGGTGGCGTTGGCGCTCGGTACTCGCTGCCGGAGGCAGCGGTGGCTGCCTTTGCGGCGGGAAACGACATGGTGCTGCTCGGCAACGGCGATCCCGGCTACGAGGCAGAGGCGATGGCCGCGGTCCGCGCCGCGGTAGTGTCTGGTCGCCTCGACCGCGTGGCGCTGCACCAATCGGCGATGCGTGTGAACCAGCTTCGAGACCGGTGGGGCAGGCGCTTTGTGCACTGCCGTGCGCTGAAGGCGACCTGACGAGGCGGGGTATCATCTTCCGTCTGGCCGAGCGGGAGTAGCTCACTTGGTAGAGCGCGACCTTGCCAAGGTCGAGGTAGCGGGTTCGAAGCCTGTCTCCCGCTCCACCCCTCACCCCTCAGACGTTGAGTGTGGGGCCAGTCGGCTTTCGAGGGATTCGATTCCCTCTTTTCGCAACACTCATCATCCTTAATGCGCAGGATGCCCTTTCGAGGGTGCATCGTCCACGATTCGGGGCCGTGTCTCGAGCTCCACAT
>DATHDR010000399.1:0-2811 GCA_035318965.1 Verrucomicrobiia bacterium
TTCTGCCTTAATCTGAAGACCGCCAAGGTACTGGGTATTGAGATTTCCCCAGCGATGCTTGCGCTTACCGACCAGGTGATCGACTAGAGCCGCCGACTTCCGCTTTTGTGAAGGTTTTCGGATGCCGGCCCCATGAAGGTGGTGCCGCGCACATCGGGGCCGGCGTCCGCAAACCTCTAAGGGAGGAAACCGCGGGAAGGGATACGTTGGTGGTGCGGCGTGCGTTATGGGGATTTGAGTGCCGCGAGCGCTGTGGCTGATTGTGGACGGAGCGATTGCGGAAGTTGTGCGAGAGCGAAGCGGTGTATGAATCGGCGCTGGTTGGCGTCGAACGCTGTAGGTACTTGCCCGATTTGAGCGGACGGCCGGATATCTGAGCGCGCTCTGCCGTGGCCGGTCGAGAGCCAGCGAGCGCGACGAACAGATTTGCAGGATTGTGACGCGGTCATGAGGTGTCGACTCTGATGACGATGGGCGGACCTGTCGGCGGATGCCGTGGCGTTGCACCGCGCTCGAACACTTCGATGATGATCATGCGACCGCCGCAGCATGGACAAGTGGGCTGGCTGTGATCGACGGCGGCAACGGTGGGCTCGTCCTGGGAGTTTGAAATGGCGAGCAGCTCACGGGCGCGGGCGATGTTGTCGGCGCACGAGCTTTTGGCGAACAGGCCGTAGTGGCGGATGCGGTGCAAGCGTTTTGGCAGCACGTGGATGAGGAAGCGGCGGATGAACTCGTCTGCGGCGAGCGTCATGCGCTTGTATCGATCGCGGCCCTCGATGCGGTAGTCCTTCCATTTTAAGGTGACGCCCTGCTCGTCGAAGGCGATCAAGCGGCTGTTGGCGATGGCAACGCGATGGGTATAACGCGACAGATAGGCCAGCACCGCCTCAGGTCCGCCGAACGGCCGCTTTGCGTAGACAACCCACTCGGCCTTGCGCAGCGGGGCCAGGAAGGCTGCGAAGGATTGAGCATCGGCGAGATGAACATGGTCGCCGAAGAAGCTGAGGCGGCCGACCGCGTGGGCGGCGACGAGCTTCTCCAGGAACAGTCGCCGGAACAGGCGGGAGAGCACGCGGACGGGCAGGAAGAATCCAGGCCGACAGGACACCCAGCGCTTGCCGTCGGGCGAGATGCCACCGCCCGGCACGATCATGTGCACGTGGGGGTGATGGGTCATAGCCGAGCCCCAGGTGTGCAGCACTGAGGTGATACCGATCCTGGCACCCAGATGCTTGGGGTCGGCGGCGATCGTCAGCATAGTCTCGGCCGAAACCTTGAACAAAAGATCGTAGACCACGGCCTTGTTCTGGTAGGCGATGTCGGCGATCGGCGCGGGGAGCGTGAACACCACGTGATAGTACGGCACCGGCAACAGGTCAGCCTCGCGGTCGGCGAGCCATTCCTTCGCGGCGGCGCCTTGGCACTTGGGGCAGTGCCGGTTGCGGCAGGAGTTGTAGGCAATGGTCGTATAGGCGCAGTCCTCGCAGCGCGCGACATGGCCGCCGAGGGCTGCCGTGCGGCAGTTCTCGATCGCCGACATCACCTTCAACTGCTCAAGGCTCACATGGCCGGCGTTGGCTCTGCGCCATGCCGGGCCATGGTCGCGGAAGATACCCGCAACCTCCAAAGCCGGGCGCGACACGCGCGCCGCGTCAGCCGGGCGGCCGAATCCCCTTGAGCTTGAGGGCGATGTGCTCCAGCGGGCTCATGACCTCGCTGATTGTCTTGGTGGCAACGCGGGTATAGAGCGCCGTGGTGTCGAGCTTGGCGTGACCAAGCAGCACCTGGATGACGCGGACATCAATGTTCTGCTCGAGCAGGTGGGTGGCGAAGCTGTGCCGTAAGGTGTGCAGTGAGACGCGCTTGTCGATCTCGGCCCTTTGGGCTGCGGCATGACAGGCGCGATTGAGCTGGCGCGTCGTCATCGGCTGCACGCGGTCGCGCCCTGGAAACAGCCAGCCTTGCGGTCGTTCTGCTCTCCACCAGGCGCGTAGCAGTTCGAGCAGATGCGGAGACAGCATCACGTAACGGTCTTTGCGACCTTTGCCTTGTTCGACGCGGATCACCATGCGTTTGCTGTCGATGTCGCCGACCTTCAGCGAGGTCACCTCGGCGGCGCGCAGACCCGCGCCATAAGCCACGCTCAGCGCTGCCTTGTATTTGAGCCCCGGCGCTGCATCCAGCAGCCGCGCCACCTCCTCCGGACTGAGCACGACCGGCAGCTTCCGGGGCTCGTGGATGAACGTCGTGTGCTCGATGATCTCGGAGCGCCTGAGCGTGATCCTGAAGAAGAACCGCAACGCAGCCACGGTGTGATTGACAATGGGGATGTGCGCGCCGTTCGCCGCCAGATGCAGCTGAAAGCGTCGGACGTCCTCGAAGCTCGCTGTGTCGGGCGACCGGCCGAGGAACGCAGCAAAATCCTTGATCGCGCGGATGTAGCCTTGTTGGGTCTTCGGCGCTAACTTGCGGATCGTCATATCTTCGATCATGCGCCGCCGCAATGGGCTCATGGCCTCGTCGGTCATGGGGATGCTCCTGTCTTGAGTGAAGGTTGCGAACCCCTCATCTCAAGACAGGACGTCCCGTTGCGCTATCGTGTTGGCTGTGTCGCCAGCCGCAGCAAGCTACCGCGCGAGCGGTTTAGTCCCATGGCACTTTTCGGACATGCCAGGACAGCCTGACGATGTCCGCTCCTGGGGGCAAAGCAGACATCCCGCCGCAAGGCCGCGACTTCCGCTTTTGACCCGGAGCAGACATTGGCGCGGTCGAAGGCAACTCCCGCCTAGTCATTCGATCACCTCGGCG
>DATHDR010000400.1:0-2108 GCA_035318965.1 Verrucomicrobiia bacterium
CCACCTGCCGGCCTTGTGCCCAGGAATGGAGATCGTCAGCCACCACTTCTTTCGCGTGACACGCGACGCTGACCTGGACCTCGATGACGACGAGGCGGAAGACCTGATGGCCGCAGTCCAGGCCGAGCTCCTACGTAAGCGCCGAAAGGGTCGGGCCGTGCGGCTCGAGGTGGGTCCCGACATGAATCCGGATGTTCTGTTCCTGCTGCTTCGTGAGCTCGAGCTGGGCTCCGAGGACGTGTACCCCGTCGCGGGCATGCTGGATCTGACCGGCCTGCTTTCGATACCGGCACCAGGCAGCAACGTCCAGGCCGATACCGCGTGGATGCCCGCGACACAGCCAAGGCTGAGACCGGAGACCGGCGCGCCGGTCGACTACTTCGCAGTGATACGCGACGGAGATCTTCTCGTCCATCACCCATATGACTCGTTCGTGACCTCTGTGGAGGCCTTCGTCGAACAGGCTGCCCGGGACAAAAACGTGCTTGGAATCAAAGTCACGATCTACCGGACTTCAGGTCCTGAAAGCCCGATCGCTCGCGCGCTCAAACTTGCAGCCCAGTCCGGCAAGCAGGTCGTCGCTCTCGTCGAGCTGAAGGCGCGCGGCGACGAGCAGGCGAACATCGTGTGGGCCAAGGACCTGGAGGCGGCCGGCGTCCATGTTGTGTACGGACTGGTGGGCCTCAAAGCGCACGCCAAGCTGATGCTGGTGGTGCGGCAGGAAGGCGCCGATGTCCGGCGCTACGCACACATCGGGACCGGTAACTACAACGCGGCGACAGCGAGCATGTTCGAGGATGTCGCTCTGTTGACGGCGGACCCTGACGTTACTGCGGACATCGCAGAGCTCTTCAACTACCTCACCGGTTACAGCCGCCAGACCAGCTACCGCAAGCTCCTGGTCGCTCCCACGACCCTTCGATTGGGGTTGTTCAAGATGATCGAGCAGGAGGCGGCCAAGCCGGAGGGACGGATCGTCATCAAGGTCAACAACCTGGTCGATCCGGAAGTCATCGACGCGCTCTATCGAGCCTCGCAGGCCGGCGTCAAGATCGACCTCATCGTGCGGGGCATCTGCTGCCTCAAGCCCGGCGTGGCGGGCCTGTCGGAAGGAATTCGAGTCCGATCACTCATCGGCCGCTATCTCGAGCATTCACGAATTTTCGGCTTTGGCAGTGGACCCGGCCGTCACGTCCTGATCGGCTCGTCCGACCTGATGCCTCGCAACCTCGACCGTAGAGTGGAGGCAGTGGTCCCTGTGGCCGACCCGGATCTCAAGCAGGAGATCGAGCAGTTCCTCGAGCTCGAGCTGTCCGATGACACTCTTGCCTGGGAGCTGGCCGCGGATGGGGCCTGGAGCAAGGCTGCCGCGGGCCACGGTGTCAACACCCAGCAGCTGATGCAGCGCGCAAGCCTGGGAATCGTCGAAGACGAAGGAGTTCAAGCCGCATGACCGCAGCGACGCTCTCTGCGAAGAGGAAGACCAAGCTGTCCGACAGCCTCCTGATCCTGAGCTCCAAGGCAGGCTCGATGACGCCTGAGATCGAAGCCAAGCTGCGCAAAGCCTTCGATGGCAGTTTGATCGTCGAGTTCGATCCCAAGATGGACATTGAAAAGCTTGTCTCTCCGACGGCCATGATCATCGTGGCGGGCGGGGACGGGACCATCGGCTGGGTAGTGCGCAAGCTCGCCGATACAAAGCACCCGCTGGGAATTCTTTCGATGGGCACCTTCAACAACTTCGCAAAGTCCCTCCACCTGCCGACGACAGTCGACGCGGCCATTCGCGTGATCAAGAGCGGGAAACCCCGCCCCATCACCCTGGGCCGTCTGAACGGAAAGATCTTCCTGGAGGCGGCGGCCATCGGGCTGTTCGGGGAGACCATCGCAGCAGGCGAATCGGCCAAGGATCGCGCGTTCGGATCGTTCGCCGAAGACCTGAAACACGTGATGGAAGCCAGTCCGTTCATCTACGAGCTGACAGGTGATATCAGAGGCAGCGGCACCGCGATGTCGCTCGTCTTCACCAACACCACTTCGATCGGCTCGCAGATGCCGGTGAGCGACAAGACGCCCGAGGACCCCTACCTGGAGCTCTCGGTGCACGC
>DATHDR010000401.1:0-4390 GCA_035318965.1 Verrucomicrobiia bacterium
AGAGGCGCTGCGTAAGACCGTGATCCGCAAGAACGGCGACGTGCTGCCCACGTTCCTCGTCGATGGAATGGTCGCCGGAGCCTGGGAGGCGCCCCTCCGCGGGCGCGCGACAATGAGCCTGGAAGCGTTCACCTCGCTCTCGGCCAGGAACCGCAGGGCCGTCGAAAGCGAGGCCGAGCGCCTGCATGCCTGGCTGCGTCCCGACACTGCCAAACGCGAGATCGGCTGGAAGCAAAGCTAAACCCTCCGAAATCCGTGACAAACCGGGTAACCTTCGCCGGGTGCCCAATCTGAGTCACCTCTGGCAGCGGTTTCTTCTCGCCAGCTCGCTCCTGGTGGGCCTCGTCATCGGGGCCGGAGCGACGATCTTCGGGTACAGCAACCTGGAGAAGGTCGACGTCCACTTCTCTGTCCTGCACCTCCACGGCGTGCCTCTCTGGACCGTGGCGGTCGTCCCGCTCGCGGTGGTCCTGGTCGCCGGGACCCTCTACCACTGGTCCGACAGCCTTCACCACTTCACGGAGCACATGCGGCACCGGCGCCGCGTCCACGAGCTCGAGGCTGAGGTCGCCACGCTCAGGGCGCACATGGACCAGGTGCTAGAGATGCCAGACCAGTCGGCGTCCAGCAGCCCTGCGCGCAAGACGATTACCGCCACCACTGAAACCGAGGTTGCAGTGCTGCCGGACGCTGATGCCGAGGAGGCGCCTCGCAAGAATTTGCGTTCCAAGCGCGCGACGCTCACAGTGGCCGCCGAGCCTGCCGAACCGGCAGCGGTGAAGACCAACGGCGGCCAGGAGTCTTCACCCTCGGAACCCGCGCCCGAGGCTTAAGCGCGATGGCCAATCGCCGCCGCGCGGGCCGCCTTCTCGTTCCGAAAGAGCAGGCTCCGGCCGATAAGGCGCTCCTCGAACGCGACGCCATCGAGGAGCTCAGCCACCACGCCGATCCATGGCGCGTGCTCCGCATCCTTTCCGAGTTCGTGGAGGGTTTCGACGCCCTCGGTGAGGTCGGGCCGGCAGTCACCGTGTTCGGGTCGGCGCGCGCGAAACGAAACGATCCTTATTACAAGGACGGCGAAAAGCTTGGGGCCGCGCTTGCCCGGCGGGGATTCGCGGTCATCACCGGCGGCGGCCCGGGGATCATGGAGGCGGTGAACAAGGGCTGCCACGAAGCGGGCGGGTTGTCGGTCGGCTGCAACATCGAGCTGCCGAGCGAGCAGTCGCTCAACAAATACGTCGACCTTGGTGTCGAGTTCCGCTATTTCTTCGTGCGCAAGAACATGTTCGTCAAGTACGCGCGCGGGTTCGTCATCTTCCCCGGCGGCATCGGCACCCTCGATGAGCTCTTCGAGTCTTTGACCCTAGCCCAGACCGGGAAGATCGAGCACTTCCCGATCGTGCTCTTCGGCACCAAATACTGGAGTGGTCTCATCGACTGGATGAAGAAGGTTGTATTGGCGGCCGGCGCCATCGCGGCTGATGACCTCGACCTGCTCAGCTTCACGGACGACCCGGAGGAGGCGGCCGAGATGGCGACCCGACCGCTGCCTGTCAGAGTCGAGGTGCCGCGCGAGCAGACAGCCGAACCGAAGAGGGACGTCTGATCGCAGCGACCCAGCCGCTTGACCTGTTCTTTCTGACAGACGGCGGCCAGACCTCGGACTCAGTCGCCCAGCGGATCGCAGCTTTCCTCGACCGCGCGACGAAGTCGCTCGACATCGCGCTCTACGACTTGCGTCTGGAGGTGGGTCCAGGCGACACCCTCTTCGCGGCGTTTGCGGCGGCTCAGAAACGCGGGGTGGCCGTGAGGCTCATGTTCAACCAGGACCACGCAATCCCCGCCCCAGATCCCCCGCCACCGGAGATCGACTGGGCTTTCATCGACCGCCTCAAGTCGATCGGAATCCAGACCAAGCCCGTCCCCGGCATCCCAGACCTGATGCACCACAAATACGTGGTGCGCGATGGAACCACGGTGCTGAGCGGGTCGACCAACTGGACCAACGACTCGTGGAGCCGCGAGGAGAACGTGATCCTCACCATCGAGTCGGGCGATATCGCCGCAGACTACGCGAGCAACTTCGAAGATCTCTGGGAGCGGCCGGTGGTTGCAACGTCCGGCCGTATCTCGCCTCCGTGGACCTCGCTGGCGGATGGCACACGGGTGCGGCCTTACTTCTGTCCCGGCCGGGCCATGAAGCTCGTCCATGCGATGGCGCGGTCGATCTCTTCAGCCCAGAAGCGCATCCGGATCTGCTCGCCGGTCATCACGTCCGGACCAATCCTCGGCACGCTCGCCGAGGTTTCGGCGAATCCTGGGGTCGATATCGGCGGTGTGTACGATGCGACGCAGATGGACGAGGTCCAGCGCCAGTGGGGCACCCAAGCCACAGTCACGTGGAAGATCGCGGCCTTTCATTCGATCACCACCGCAATCAGGTTCGGCGCGAAGAGATCGATTCCGTACTCCAAGGGGTCGGTGCACGACTTCATGCACGCCAAGATCCTGGTCGCCGACGACTACGTGTACACGGGCAGCTTCAACCTGTCGCACAGCGGTGAGATGAACGCCGAGAACGTGATCCAGATCGAGAGCGCCGCGGTGGCGGACATGTGCGCCGCTTACATCGACCGCGTCGCCGCCCGATACGGCGGCGCACCACTCAAGGTCGTGTAGAGCTGCCGAGCCCGCGGGTCCTGTGGTTTGGCGCCGCCGGCGTGGCCGCCCTGGCGCTGGCGCTGTTGCTCCTGATCCCCAGGCTCCAGCCGCCAACCGGCACGCTGGTGGTCGTGGTTTCGGGCAGGACCGCTGGGTCGCTGCCCCAATCGGCCTTGATGGTTCACACCAACGGCCAATGGGTCGCGCTCGGCGATGTGTCTGGTTCCGTGCCCGCTGCTCCGGCGGAACGCGAGGTGGCGACCCTGGCCGTCCCGGTTGGCAAGTACGACGGTGTCCGGCTCGGAGGCGCCCTGCAGGACGTCGAGATCACAGTCATGACCGGCCAGGTCGAGCCGCTGCTGCTCGGGATCGATTCCGGTCATCTCATTCCCGGCGCCGCCTACGCCGGCAACGACGAGGTCAACCTCGGTCTGGGCGAGCTCGGTGGGAAGTTCGTGGCCATGCCGGCCTTCGACCTGGTCGACCAGGCCGGACGTGCATTCAATCCGATGACCACCTCCGGCAAAGACCTCGTCATCGCGGCATTCCACACCACCTGTCACGAGACATGCCCTCTCTACACCGCGCTGTTCTTTCAGATCGCCCAGCGCATGCCGGCCGGGGTCACCCTGGCCGAGGTGACGACGGATCCGGGCACCGACACACCCGCAGCCCTCACCAGCTATTCCCACCAGATCGGCGCGACCTGGACCTTCGCGACCGGGAGCGCGGACGCGCTGACCGCGTTCTGGAAACCCTTTGGAGTGGAACTTGCCACGGGCGACAGCCATGTGTCGACGCTCGCCCTGGTCGACCGTCACGGATACGTGCGCCTGGTCTATCGCGGGGTGCCCGACGTAGGCAGCTCAATTCCGCCCGCCTTGATCACGGGCCTTAGCGCCCAGGGATTGCACGAGCTCGCCTCTGGGGGCGACGGGTGGGGCGCGCCTGACGTCCTCAAGGCCTTGCTCACGATCGCGCGGCCTGAGCAGCCATCGATCACCGCCGGAGGCAAGGCTCCAACCTTCTCGCTGTCGGGCACCGATGGCTCCCGGGTCAGCCTGGCCGGGCTGGCGGGCAAACCCGTGGTGATCAACTTCTGGGCCACCTACTGCCCGCCGTGCCGGGCCGAGATGCCCCTGCTCGAGAAGCGGGCGGGTCCGCAGTCGGGCGTGCAGCTCGTGTACGTCAACGAGGGAAACAGCGGCCAGGCGGCCCGCGATTTCCTCGACTCGCTGGGCATTCGCCAGGCCGCGCTTCTCGACTCCGACCTCAGCGTGGGCCGCGCCTACGGCGCGATCGCGCTGCCCACGACGGTCTTCGTGCGCGCGGACGGCACCATCGCCGCGCGCCACATCGGCCAGCTCGATGACAGCGTCCTGGCGGCAGAGATCTCGAATTTAGTCACTCAGTAGACTTCCCTGGTGTCCGTCGCCCTCTTTCGGCGCCTCGCGGTCGTAACCGCGGTGTTCGCCTACCTACAGATCGCCCTGGGCGGCGTCGTGCGTGTGTCGGGCTCCGGACTTGGCTGTCCTGATTGGCCCCTTTGCCATGGACGTCCGTACCCGCCCGCTGACGTTCATGCGATCATCGAGTACTCGCACCGCGCCGTCGGCAGCGTGACCGGCGTCCTGATCATCGCGACGGTGATCTTCGCCTGGGTGGTCTGGCGCACCCGACGTCCCGTGGTCGGGTGGCTGGCGACGGCTTCGCTGATCGGCGTGGTGGG
>DATHDR010000402.1:0-3518 GCA_035318965.1 Verrucomicrobiia bacterium
AGCTGCACGGCGAGCCGATCCTCTGGCCGTTCATGCCGATGACTGGACCGATGCACCCGGTCGTCTCAGATCTGGGTATCCCGACGGTGCTCCCGGTCGGCGTCGGCCGCCCCGACAACCGGATCCACGCGCCCAACGAGAACATCCATGCGGCGGACTACATCAACACAGTCCGGCTGATGTGCCGGGTCTGGGAACGCTTCGGAGGCGCCTAGTTTGCAGAAGCTCACAGACAAGCTCTTCACGGTCAAATTCAACGAGGACACCGGGAAGCCGCACATCGAGATCGTCGACCAGACCGTCTGCGCCACCAAGTGCACCGGCAAGTACTGCAACCATTTCTGCCCGGCGGGCGTCTACGAGTGGAACGACGAGCAGAAGAAGAACCTGGTCAGCTTCGGCAACTGCATCGAGTGCGGCGCCTGCTCCATCGGCTGCCCCTTTGACAACATCGCCTGCCACGCCCCCCGGGGCGGGTACGGCGCCCAGTTCAAGCACGGGTAGCCCGGCGGAATAGGAGTTGCTTCCGGTCCAATTCAAATAGGTGCAGTGAGCGAATACGACGTTGTCATCGTGGGAGGAGGCCCCGCCGGGCTGGCGGCCGCCCTCTACACCGCCAGGATGGACCTGAAGACGGTGGTGGTCGATCGGGGGCCCCTGGGGGGCCAGCTCCTCAACACCGAGCTGATCGAGGACTACCCCGGTTTTGAGTCAATCCTCGGGTCGGAGCTGGCGACCAAGATGGGAGAGCACGCCCGCCGGTTTGGCGTCGAGGTGCGCGACTTCGAGCCCGTGAAGGAGATCGAAGTCGAGGGCAACATCAAGGTGATTCGCCTGGAGTCGGGCGAGGAGATCCGCGCCCCGGCGCTGATCATGGCGGCCGGCGGCCTGCCGCGCTACCTGCAGGTCCCAGGGGAGAAGGAATTCTGGGGGCGGGGCGTCAGCTACTGCGCCGTCTGCGATGGCGCCTTCTTCAAGGGCGAGGAGCTGGCGGTCATCGGTGGTGGCGACGCAGCGGTGGAGGAGGGCGAGTTCCTGACGCGCTACGCCTCAAAGGTCTACATCATCCACCGGCGCAGCTCGCTTCGAGCGCAGCCGATCCTTATCGACCGGGCCTATGCCAACCCAAAGATCGAGTTCATCTTCGACGCGCATGTGAAGGAGATCGCGGGTGATGACAGCAAGGTGCATCTCGTCCGCTACGAGCAGCATGGTCAGATGAAGGAGCTAGCCGTCGGAGGCGTGTTCATCTTCATCGGGTTTGTGCCGAACTCGGGGCTGTTCAAGGTCCACGTTGACCATGACGAGGCCGGCTACATCGTCACCGACCGCAACATGCAGACGTCGATCGAAGGCATCTGGGCGGTCGGCGACGTGCGCGCGCAGCTGACCAAGCAGATTGCCACAGCGGTGGGTGATGGCACGACTGCGGCGGTGGCGGCCGCGGGATACGTGACTTCGCTCAAGGACGCCGCCCGGATCTAGGCGGCTGTCACGGTCCGGACGTTCACGCCCATCGACCGCGGCGGTACTCCTGAATAGGCTTCGCGGGACCAGTTGTGGGCAGCGTGACATTGAGGGGAGGGTTTTGGGCCGGTAGGGCCAGGCGCCTGGCCGGGGCCGGGATTCTGGGGCTGCTCCTGGCCATAGCTCCCATATCAGCGCTCGCGGCGGTCCCTACCCAGCCAGCGTGCGGCCACGCGAACCTTGACAACCCCGGCAACCATTACGGCCTGATCAAGAACGGCTGCCTGCAGGGCTCGCCAAGTCCGCCGTCGCCGGCGCCTGCACCCGCAGCAATCCCGACGCCAATCTCCACGCCGGCATCACCGCCGGTAATCAGCCGTTCGCCGAATGTACCGGCTGCCGCCGAGCCTTCTGAAACGCCGGCTCCGGCAGACGGTGAGCTTGACCTCCGCGGCGTTGGTGCGAGGAGCGCTCTGCCGCAGGGAACAGCAGCGACTGTGCCCCCGTCTCGGGATACGAACCTATGGCTGGTTGAAGCACTGCTGCCGACACTGGTCATCGTGTGGCTCATCCTGCTCGGGGGGGCGCGCTCCTTCGAGTTGCGCCCGGCGACGCCGAGCTAGCACCCCGCCTATCGCGTTACGTCAATCCAGACCAGGCCGGGGGGCAGCGTCAAAGCCTGCCCGCCGTCGAGGGTGAACGTGAGGGGTCCGTGGCTGTCGGTCGAGCTCCACGTCCCGCCGTACTGAAGACCTTTGTAGAAAACCTCGATCCGGCCGCTGCCGTCCATGTCGTAGTCATGGATGTGGGCGCCATGACCGTCGCCGACGTCAAGGAGCGTCTCCCTCGTGTGCAGGTTGATCAGCATCTCGATCCGCAGCGGCTGGTTGAGGCTCGCATCGGAGTACGGGTGTCCCTCTTCTGTCTTCTGGTACGTGCCCATGACTGGGTCGTACTTGTAGACGGAGTAGTGCTCGTCGATGTTGACGGTCGCAGCCGCCGAGCCGCCAGTGAGCGAGGGCCTGGTCTTGGTGATCGTGAAGGCGGGTATCCATGAGAAGTAGTTGTCCTCCGCCGCTTTGACCGAGGGCCCTTTGATCATCAGGTTGTCGGGCGCGTAGCGTGGGGGCGCGGCGCGGTACTGGTACCCGATCGTGTCGAAGAACTGTGGCGTTGGGTCCTGCGCGGCGCGAGCCTGGGTAGCCTGCGACTCGCCGGACTGGAACAGAAGTCCTTTGTAGTGCCGGCCGAGCTTGAGCGAGATGAAACGGGCCGAGCGCATCGGGCCGATGACATCCGGGGCATTGTTGTAGATCGCCGTCAGGCGCGTGATTCCACCTTCGGCCAGGTATTCGAAAATGACGTCCGCGGCCTGCAGGCCGTTCTGGTCGCGCGCGAACTCATCGTTCGGGATCTGGATCAGGGCTGGATATTTCAGCACAGTCGTGTGCTCGCGGTCGTGGTAGTAGTTGCCGCTCTTGAGCGTGAAGGTGCCTGGGACGAGGTGACCTGTCTGGTCGCGGCCGCCCGCGCTGAGCTGAATCTGAAGCTGCCCGGAGGGAATGCCAGAGGTGGAGAAGGTGGCGCTCTTGTCGTCGGCCGCCCACTTGAGGTCGGCGATCTGCGTGCCGATTGTGACCTTGATCGTCGTGGGTTCCATCGCGTCGTTGAAGTTGAGCTTCAGCGTGTCGCCAGGGTCGACCTCCATGCCATCGCTGAGCGGCGTGCCAGCTGGACCCACGATCGAGATGACGTGCGGAACGATGATCGCGGTGAAGGTCCAGGTGCTGCCCTGGATCCTGTGACGGCCGACGTCGACGATCGGCTTCATGCTGACGGTGTAGGCCGTCAGCTCGCTCAGCGGCTTCGTGGGCGACCACGCGTACTGCGTCTGGCCTGAGATTGCCGCGAGGGTGCCCTCCGGAGTCGGGCTGATCGAAAATGCCGCGTGCACGGCCGCAAGCGAGACCGGCCGGCTGAAGGTGAGAAGGACGCGACTGTCGGTCGGCACATCCTTCTGGCCGTTCTTGAAATTCGTGACGAGGGTCGTC
>DATHDR010000403.1:0-18241 GCA_035318965.1 Verrucomicrobiia bacterium
GGCGCAGAGCTCGTCATGTACCACGGCTTTGACTCGGTTTACTTCAGCGGCTACTCGTTCGCGATTGGTCACCTCGGCACGACCGACATGGACCTGTATTCGTCGGTCGAGATCGCCGATGGCGCTCGACGTACAGTCAGCGCGCTCCGCAAATTCCAGCTGACCATGGCGATGGGCGACCCCGACAAGGGAGCGCCGCCAATCCATCTCGAGATCCCACCCGTGGTCGTGGACATGGACGCGGGTTACGGAAATCTCTTCAACGTGCAGCGCACTACCGACCTGTACGTTCGGGCTGGTGTCGCCGCCGCACATCTCGAAGACCAGGTGATGCCAAAGCGCTGCGGCCACATCGCCGGCAAGGCGCTGATCTCAGCTGACGAGTTCGTCGGAAAGCTCAAGATGATGCGGAGCGCTGCCGACGACCTGGGCCACCCGGACTTCGTCATCATCGCGCGCACCGACGGAGTCTCCGCCACCGAGGCGCCCGAGTCGAAGCGGGGCATCGAGCTGGCCATCGACCGCGGCCTGCGCTACCTCGACAGCGGGGTGCCCGATCTCCTCTGGTGCGAGTTTCCCACCGCCGAACGTGGTCCGGTCGAGAGATTCAGCGCTGAGATCCGCAAGCGCTTCCCCAAGGCGCGATTCGCTTTCAACTACTCGTCTTCGTTCAAGTGGTTCAATGAAAAGAACCCCATCACGTGGGATGAGCTCGGCGAGCTCGGAGTGGGCTTCATCTTCATCACGCTCGCTCTGCAGCACGCGGCCGGTCACGGCATGTCGGTGCTGTTGAACGACCTGAAGCAGAGCAAGGAGCATGGCTATATGTCGCTGCAGCGCAAGGAGTGGGCCGACGGCGCTGACATTCCGACCCGCAGCCATCACCTGTTCACCGGCGTGCCCTATCACCAGCACGTGGGCCAGCAGTACGGTGCGACCCGGCTGAGCGAAGACCTCGACGAGCACCTCGAGGTGTCGAAGGTCGTCTGAGCCTCAGCACGTCGACCCCGTAACCTAAGCGGGGGCGATGCTTCTTTTTCCCTTCCGCTACCTGTGGTGGCTGATCTCCGGCATTCGTCGCGCCCGGGGGCGGCCTCCCGAGTACGTCATCTTCGTGCTGGAGAACGACTTGCCGGCGCTGCCAGATCCTCCCCGCCCTCTCTGGCAGCGGTTCACATCGCGACCGCGCTTGAGCGTTCGGGAGCTCGGCGAGAGGTTCGACGCGATCGCAAATGATCCGCGGATCAAAGGCGTGATCCTGCACCTCCGTCCAGTTGGCATGCCAATGGCGACACTGCAGGATCTAAGGGAGCTGGTTGCCAAGCTTCGACAATCAGGAAGGCGGGTAGTGGCGTGGGCGCCGTTCTACACGACAGGGACCTATTACCTGGCGTGCGCGTGCGACGAGATCCTGCTGATGCCAACCGGCATGGTGCAGCCGCTCGGCTTTGCCGGCACCGGGATGTTTCTGCGCGATGGTCTCGCAAGGTTCGGAATCGAAGCTGACTTCGTGCAGATCTCACCGTACAAATCTGCGGCGGACTCGCTGACCAGGTCGAGGATGTCGCCGGAGTTTCGCGAGCAGGTGACCTGGCTCCTCGACTCCCAGCACAAAGAGCTCTTGAGTGCGATCGGAAAGGGCAGGGTGCTGGACGAAAAGGGCGCGCAGGCGCTGGTCGACGCATCGCCCTACACGGACGACACCGCGCTCGAAATGCGCGCGGTGGACGCCGTGATGCCGGAAGAAAAGCTGGCGGAGCGGCTGGGTCCGAACTCCGAAACTGCGACCACGATCGGGACCTGGGAACGGGCACGGGCAAAGCTCAGAGTCGGGGCCCCCACTCTAGCCCGCGGCAAGTACGTGGCTGTGCTGCGCATCGAGGGCACGATCATCGACGGGCGGTCTGGACGGCTTCCGGTCAAGCCGCCGATCGAGGTGCCGCTGGTCGGAGACGATCGCGCGGGGGACCTGACCGTGGTTCAGGCGGCACGTCAGGTGGCGGGTGACAAACGAGCGGCGGCGGTGGTTCTCTACGTCAACTCGCGAGGCGGCTCGGCAACGGCCTCGGAGGCGATGCGCCAGGCGCTAGAGGTGATCGCCGCGGGCAAGCCCCTTGTCGTGGCCATGGGCCCGGTGGCTGGGTCAGGCGGGTATTGGGTCTCGACGCCCGGTCGCTGGATCGTCGCCCGCCCCGGATCGCTCACGGGCTCGATTGGGGTCTTGACCGGGAAGCTCGTGACGGGCGGGATGTGGTCGAAGCTCATGTTCAACCGCGAGACGATCGCATTTGGAGAGCACGCGACGATCGACAGCGATGAAAGGCCATACACCGATGAGGAAAGGGTGATCGTGAAGGCTCAAATCGATCGTGTCTACACCCAGTTTCTGGACGTGGTGGGCAAAGCTCGGAAGATGACTCCCGAGGAGGTCCACCCCATCGCCGCCGGCCGCGTGTGGACCGGCCGCCAGGCCTTCGAGCGCAAGCTGGTGGACGAGCTGGGCGGGCTGGATGCCGCGATTCGCAAGGCGCGAAGCCTGGCAAATCTTGACGACAAGGCTCCCGTCCGCGAAGTCAGGCCGCCGAAGCGGATGATCCCCCCGACGGCGGCGGGGGCCGCGGGCTTTTTGGGCTATCTGCTGGAGGGAGTCTCAATCCTCAGCCGAGCGCCGGCCCTGGCCGTGATGGAGTACCTTCCCGGCGAACTGACCTAGCTAGGAGTCCAGGGAGGGGAATCTCCACGGCTGCCGCTCCTGCACCAGCTCGTACACCGTCTTCACGATGCTTTCCCGGTTCGGTTTCGTGAAGTAGTCGCCGTCCGGTCCGTAGGCCGGGCGGTTCGGCGAAGAGGCCAGCGTGCGCGGAGCCGCGTCGAGGTGCCACCAGCCCTGCTGCACCTCCAGGATCTCCTGCAGCATGAACGCCGACGCGCCGCCAGGGACGTCTTCGTCGAGACAGATGAGCGCGTGCGTCTTCTCGATCGACCGAACGATGGTGTGGTCGACGTCAAAAGGATTCAAGGTCTGGACGTCGATCACCTCGCAGGACACGCCAAGCTCCTCGAGCGTTCGGGCGGCATCGAGGGCGATGCCGCAGCAGGCGCCGTAGGTGACCACCGTGGCGTCGGTTCCTTCCCGCAGCACCTCCGGCACGCCGAGCGGCACGGTGAACTCGCCGATGTTGTCCGGCACTCGCTCCTTGAGCCGGTAGCCGTTCAACACTTCGATCACCACCCCCGGGTTGTCGCCGCGAAACAACGTGTTGTAGAACCCGGCCGCCTGCGTCATGTTGCGCGGAACCGCGACATAGACGCCGCGCAACGCGTGCAGGAGCACAGCCATCGGCGAGCCTGAGTGCCAGATCCCGACCAGCCGGTGGCCCTTGGTGCGAATCACCACCGGCGCCTTCTGGCCCCCGACTGTTCGCCAGTGCAGGGAGGCGAGGTCGTCGGACGCCGTTTCCAGCGTGTAGAGGAAGTAGTCGAGGTACTGGATGTCGCAAATCGGCCGCAGCCCGCGCATTGCCGACCCGATCGCCTGGCCGAGGATTGTCGCTTCACGAATGCCTGTGTCTGTGAGTCGCAGGTCGCCGTACTTCGCCTGCAAGCCTTCGAAGACCAGGTTGACGTCACCGAGGCGACCCACGTCCTCACCGATCACATAAAGCCGCGGATCGCGGGCGAAGTTGGCGTCGAAGTTGCGCAGGAGCACCTGGCGTCCATCGACAGTCGGTGATTTCTCGGAGAACACCGCCGGTGTGACGGCCACCTTCAGTGGAGACTCCTCTGACCCGCTGTAGAGGTGGGAGTTATACCGTTCACTGTTCTCGCGGCCGTACTCGGCGACGAACGTCGCCAGCTCCGTCCGGGCGGGGGACTCGATGCCGCGCAAGCGGTGCAGAGCCCGCGTCGCGCTGGACATCACCAGCGAGCGCGTCACCTTGCCCGCCTCTTCGAGGGCGCTTGTGATCTCCGCGACCTCCGGCATGTCGACTTGTTTGAGGAATGCAACCGCGCGATCGCGCTCGGCCCTTATCGGCGATTGGAACGCATCCCAGGCAAGATCGCGCGCCGCCTCGACCGCCTCCTTGTCCGCCGCCTCCCAGCCTTCGAGCTGCGACTCGCTCGCGATCCCGGTCTCGATGATCCAATCGCGCATTCGCGCGACGCAGTCGTACTCGTTCTCGAAACGCAGCCGCTCCTTTGTTTTGTATCGCTCGTGGCTGCCGCTCGTCGAGTGGCCTTGTGGTTGCGTGAGCTCAGTGACGTGGAACATTGCGGGCTTGTGCTCACGCCTGACTTTTTCGACCCCGGTCGCGTATGCATCCACCAGCGCGGGGTAATCCCAACCTCTGACCACGTAGATATCGATGCCGGGCCGGTCGTCGGGCATGAAGCCGCGCAGCGCGTCCGAGATAGAAGCCTTGGTGGTCTCCGCGGTGATGGGCACCGAGATGCCGTACCCGTCGTCCCAGACCGACATTGCCAGGGGTACCTGCAGCACCCCCACCGCGTTGATCGCTTCCCAGAACAATCCCTCGCTGGTGGCGGCGTCACCTATGGTTCCAAAGGCGACCTCGTTGCCGTTGACGGAGAAACCTTCCTGCGCGGGCTTCAGCTGGGGATTGTCGCGGTACAACTTCGAGGCGTAAGCCAGGCCCAGCAGCCGCGGCATCCACCCGGCCACGTTGGAGACGTCCGCGCTCGAGTTCAACATCTCGACCGTCCGGGAAAACGCGCCGCTGTCATCCAGGAAGCGGGTGGCGAAATGGTTTCCCATCTGGCGGCCGCCAGAGGCCGGCTCTGCCTCCACGTTCGCGTTTCCATAGAGCTGAGCGAAGAAGTTGCGGACGTTGGACATCCGCGTGGCCCACATGAACGTCTGGTCGCGGTAATAGCCTGCGCGCCAGTCGCCAGGACGGAAGCTCTTGGCCATGGCGAGCTGGGCGATCTCTTTGCCATCGCCGAAGATCCCGAACGTGGCGTTGCCACGTAGAACCTCAGCCCGACCGATGATGCTCGCCCGCCGGCTGCTGTAAGCCAGTCGATAGTCGGCGACGATCGTTTCGGCAGTCAGGGAAGACTTCGCGTTCCGCAGCGTTTTCGCCAGCCGGAAAACCTCCCCTACGCCTGTGGAGTAGCCGCCACGGGCGGCGAAATCAACGTTAGCACGCACCCCCCGGCTTCCCGCAGCCCCTAAGCCGTGCCGGCGCGCTCCTTGTCCTCTTCGTGCTTTTTCTGAAGCAGACCCGGGCGGCTCGCCTGCAGCGCGCTCTTCATGTGGACGTACGCACGGGCCACGTCACCGCGCCGCTCGAGGATTTCCGCGTATACGCCGTGGCTGTTGAGGAGTCTCTCGTGAAGGCCGAGCTGCTCGAGGTGTTGGATGGCCTCGGCGAACTCCTCATCGGTTCGCTCGTGGTCGCCTTGCTTGTCCGCAATCCGACCGAGCCACACATGGGCCTGGGCGATGTTCGCCCCCTCGTGCAGGCGCTCCGCCAGGGCCAGCGCCTCGTGGGCAAACTCGCTCGCTTGCTCGATGTTGTTCTCCTGGAGACACAGCTCACACAGGCTGAGCAGAACGTGGCTGCGCCCGACTTTCAAGTCGGTCTCGTCACTCAGCTCCAGCGATCGGTCGAGGTGCTTTCTGGCTTCGGGGAGCTCGCCGCGGGCCATGAGAATCAGGCCGAGGTTGTTCTCGGAGCGCGCCAGAGAGACCCTGTCGCGCAACGCTTCGAGCAAGGCGACGGACCGCGTCGCAAATCTCGACGCGGTGTCGATCTGACCCAGCTCCTGGTACGCGACGGACAGGCCCGTGTACATCTTGGCCATCCGGCGGAGATCGAAGAAGTCGCCCGCGGCCTCGATCGCCTCCTCATACAATTCGATCGCCTTGTCCCACTCGTAGTTGGCGAGATGAGCGCTCGCGACGATGAAAAGCAGGCGCGCTTCGGTTGGTGCCGGAATCGGCTTCAGGCTTCGACAAACGGCCAGCGCTCGTTCGGCCAGCGCAAGCGCGTCTGGACGTTGGGTCATATAAGCCAGCGAAGCTTCGGCGCCCAGGCATTCCGCGAGCATCACGCCATCGTTGATCGCTTCGAAATGCGCGCGAGCCTCAGCCAGCAAGCCCGCGGCGGGCTCGGGCTGGCCAAGCTGCAGGTGAGCCATCGCAAGTAGGTAGCGGATGCGGCCCAAGCGGTGGGCCGACGATCCCAGCTCCAGTAGAGATCGACCCAGCGCGATCGCCTGCTGATATCGGCCGTCGCCGACCATCGCCTCGAGATCGGAGAGAGCCGCGTGACTCGAATCGATTGTTCCGCCCGGGTCTGCCAGGAAGAACTCGACCGGCTTGTTCGTGCGGTGCGCGATGTGCTCGAGCGTCGGCAGCGACGGCCGCGTGCGCCCGGTTTCGATCAGGTAGATGGCGGGGGCGGTCACGTGACCTTTGCCGACCTGGGCCAGGCTCAGGCCGGATTCCTGCCGGGCTTGCTTCACCGCGCCAGGCCTCAGCGTGACGCCCGGAAGACGCCGGCGCGGGGTATTTTGGCCCACGGCCTCAGCATGTGGAACGTTCCGATTCGGCACGGCCCACAACTGTAGAACAAAAGAATTCAGAGCGGGAACCACCTTAATCATAGGTTCGCTCTGTGAACCTCGACTTAACACCGTTGTTAAGCTAAGGTAGCGGAGCAGGTCGCGGTCAGAGTGCTTCCCGCCGTGGCCTGCGCTGCTTACGCCGCCGGATATGTCCCGAACAGCTTGATGTCGGCGCTCGCCTCTTCCAGATCATTGAGCGCCGCCTCGGCTTCAGCTGCGTTTCCATTGACCGCGAAATCGAGGTAGAAGCGGTATTCGAACGGGCGTCCCTTCATCGGCCGGCTGTCCAGGCGAGTCAGGTTGATCCCGCGGCGAGCAAAGCAGTCGAGCGCCTGGGCCAGGCTGCCCGGCCGGTGCGCAGCCACGAAAGCGAGCGAGCACTTGTGGCCGGCCCCTGATTCGGCCGGCCGCGCAGCCGTACCTCGTTCGACCACGATGAACCGAGTCCGGTTCTCCGAATCATCCTGGATCGATTCCGCCAGCACGTACAGCCCGTAACGAGCGGCTGCGGCCTTGCTCGCGATGGCTGCGGTGCCTGGCTGGCGCTGCTCCGCAACGGCGCGCGCCGCGCCGGCGGTGTCGTGAAAGGCCACGGACCGGATCTGCCTCGCATGCAGGTACGCGTCGCACTGGGCCAGCGCCTGCGGATGTGACAGGGCACGCTCCACCGGACCAGGCCAGCCGAGCAGGCAGTGCCGTACGGGATGGACATGCTCGCGGACCACACGGAGGCCCGGAAGGTCCCACAACAGATCGGAGACCTCCTGCACGACGCCTGCGCTGCTGTTCTCGACCGGCAGCACCGCAACGTCGACTGCGCCCATCGAGAGCGCCTCGAAAGTCAGGCGAAACGTTGCATATCCGACCGCCTCGGCCTCTGTGAACAGCGCCGAAACGGCCTCGTCCGAGTACGCGCCAGGTTCCCCCTGGAAGGCGACCCTCACCCGAAAATGAGATGCCGAAGGGTATCCGCGACGTGATTGTGGTCGTGGAGCTGGTCGGTCACCGGCGGATGGCCGTTGGTCTCGTGTCCATTGGTCTCATTTCCATTGGTCTCGTGGCCGTTCGGCTCCGACGCGGCAGCGGCGATCTTGCGCAGGTCCTCGTCGCTGACCTCCTTCTTGGTGTCCGCGATCTGGAGGAATCGCTGCCACGCACCCTCCACCTTTCCCTCGGCGAGCGTGATGCCAAGCCGGCCGAGGCGATGGTGAAACGCGTGCCGGCCGGACCGCGCGGTGAGGACGATGCGCGAGTCGCTCAGCCCGACGTCCTCGGGCTTCATGATCTCGTAGTTGAGGCGGTCCTTCAGGACGCCGTCCTGGTGGATGCCCGAGGCGTGCGCGAAGGCGTTCGCTCCGACGACAGCCTTGTTCGGCTGCACCGGCGTACCGGTCAGCTCCGCGACCAGACGCGAGGCGCGCGTGATCTCTTTGGTGTTCACACCGCATTCGAGTCCCAGCTTCGCCTGCCGCACGTTGAGCAGCATCACGATCTCCTCGAGCGACGTGTTGCCCGCGCGCTCGCCGATGCCATTGATCGTGCACTCGACGCGCCGAGCGCCGACCTCCAGCGCAGCCATCGTGTTCGCGACGGCGAGGCCCAGGTCGTTGTGGCAGTGGACTGAGAACAGCGCGTTCTCGCTTCCACGAGCTTCTGTGATCGCGCGGCGAACGATCTCACCGAACTCGTTCGGAAGGCAGTACCCGGTGGTATCGGGGATGTTGATGACGGTTGCGCCGGCGGCGATCATCGTCTCCACCGTCTCGACCAGGTAATCCGGATCGGCCCGGCCTGCATCCTCCGGCGAGTACTGGACGCGGTCACAGAGCGAGCGTGCGTACGCGACCATCTCGGCCCCGCGCTTCAACACCTGCTCGCGCGTCATGCCCAGCTTGCGGTCGATGTGCACGTCCGAGACCGAGAGCACGATGTGAATCTGCGGCGTCTCTGCTTCCTTGATCGCACCCCAAACCGCGTCGATGTCTTCTCGCACTGCACGTGCAAGCGCAGTCACAGTGACACCTCTGATCTCGCGCGCGATGCGACGGCACGATTCGAAATCGCCTGGGGAGGAGATCGGGAAACCGGCCTCGATCACGTCAACGCCAAGCTTTTCGAGCTGGCGCGCGATGCGGAGCTTGGAGTTGGCGTCCAGGTGGAAGCCGGGCGACTGCTCACCGTCGCGCAGCGTCGTGTCGAAGATGAATACTCTGTCCGGGTTCTTGTCGCTCATTTTTCTACGGGCTCCAACCAGGTCATCATCGAGCGGAGCTCGCGCCCGACCTTCTCAATTTGGTGATCGGCGTCATTGCTCCGCATCGTCAGGAAACCCTCCCTTCCATTCGAGTTCTCATCCAGCCACTTTTCGGCGAAGCTTCCGTCCTGGATCTCACGCAGCACCGCGCGCATGCTTTCGCGGACGTGTGAGTCGATTATGCGAGGACCCGAAACGTAGTCGCCGTATTCGGCCGTGTCCGATATGGAGTGACGCATGAAACCCAGGCCGCCGCGATACATGAGGTCGACGATGAGCTTCAGCTCGTGCAGGACCTCGAAGTACGCGATCTCCGGCTGGTAGCCGGCCTCGACCAGCGTTTCAAAACCGGTCTTCACGAGCGAGCTGACGCCACCGCACAGGACCGCCTGCTCGCCGAAGAGGTCGGTCTCCGTCTCCTCTTTGAAGGTGGTCTCCACGATGCCCGCGCGGCCTGCGCCCAGCGCCTTCGCGTATGCGAGGGCTCTTTGCTTAGCACGGCCGGATGCGTCCTGGTGGATCGCGATCAAGGCGGGAACGCCCATGCCCTGGACATACGTGCTGCGGACGAGGTGGCCGGGGCCCTTCGGCGCGATCATCGCCACGTCGATCTGCTGGTCGGGCTTGATCTGCGCGAAGTGGATGGCGAAGCCGTGGGCGAACATCAGCATCGTGCCGGGCTGCAGATGCTTCTCGATCGACTCGCGGAAGAGCTGGGCCTGGCCGGCGTCGGGCGTCAGCACCATCACGACCGTGGCCTCTGAAACGGCCTCCGGGACAGGTACAGCCCGCAGGCCGTCCGCCTCCACCCGCTCGATCGACTTGCTGCCGGGGTACAGGCCGACGCGCACGTCCTCGCCGCTGTCGCGCAGGTTCAGCGCATGGGCGCGCCCCTGGCTCCCGTAGCCGATCACGGCGACCGGCTCGCCGAGGGACGGCGGGCAGTCGGCGTCGTAGTGGATCTTCATGCGGTTCTCCTCATCACGACCGGCCCGGAGCGGGCGACATCCAGGACACCGTGTCGCATCAGCTCGTCGATGAAGTCGCCAACGTCCTTGCCTTCGCCTGAGAACTCCACCGTGGTGCCGTCGGCAGCCGTGTTCAGCACCTTGGCCCCACGTTCGACCAGCCCGCCGACCTGGGACGCTTTGACCTTCGCGACCACCAGCTCACGGCTGTGCACGTCTTCACCAGTCACGTCTTCGACCTCGATGACCTCGACCAGGCGCTCGAGCTGCTTGCGGACCTGGTCGGTTTCGGCGTGGCCGGCGTCGACGCTAAGCGTCATCCGGGAGCGGCCTGGCTGCCGGCTCGGGCCCACCGAGATCGAGCGGACGTGGAAGCCGCGACGGCGAATCAGGCCTGAGATCTTGCTCAACGTGTTGGAGCCGTCCTCGACGAGGACCGACAGCACGCGGACTCTGGCCTCCCCACCCTGCGGGGAGGTCGTCGGTGCAGCCTTCGGTTGCGGGGTTTCGATCACTTGTCTGGCGCCTCCCAGAAGTCGTTCAGGCTCTTGCCCAAGGGGACGATTGGATAGACGTTGGCCTCTGGGTCGATGCGGAAGTCGATGAGGAATGGACCTTTCGTCTTTTCCGCGGCGTCCATCGCAGGGCCGACCTGGTCGAGCGAGTCGACCCGGATGCCGGGCAACCCGTATGCGTCGGCCAGCTTGACGAAGTCGGGGATGTGCGTCATGTCGACCTGCGATCGCACGCCACCGTAGAAGTCGTCCTGGAACTGGCGGACCATCCCGAGCGAGAAGTTGTTGAGGATCACGATCTTGATGTCGAGGTTGTGCTCGACCGCGACGGACAGCTCTTGCGCCGTCATGACGAACCCACCCTCGCCGGCCACACACCAAACCGCCTTGTCGGGGCGCCCGAATTTGGCGCCGATGGCCGCTGGAAGGGCGAAGCCCATCGTGCCCGCGCCACCTGAGTTGATGAAGAGACCAGGCCGGTTGTAGTTCCACCACAGCGCGGCCCAGATCTGGTTCTGGCCCACGTCGGCGACGACGATCGCCTCGCTGCGGCATCGCTTGTACATGTCGATCAGCACGTCCTGCGGCTGGAGGTGGCCGTTCGAGTGGGTGTATTTGAGCGGGTGCTCCTCACGCCACGCATCGATCTGCGCCAGCCAACGACCGCGCCCAGCATCGACCTCACTCACGTGCGGCGTCATGGCTTCCAGTGCGTTCCTGGCGTCGGCGACAAGCTCGATATGAGGTCGCACGTTCTTGCCCATCTCCGAACCGTCGATGTCCACGTGGATGAAGGTCTTGACGTTGGGAGCAAAGTCGGCAAGGCGTGCAGTCACGCGGTCGTCGACGCGCATGCCGACCATCATCAGGACGTCGGCGTTCTGCACCGCCTTCAGGTTCCAGCCCGTGCCCATGAAGCCTGTCATGTGCAGCGAGAGCGGGTGATTGACCGGGAAGGCGCCGATGCCAAGCAAGGTGGTACCGACCGGCGCGGCTGCCTTCTCGGCGAACTTGAACAGCTCATGCTCAGCGCGGCTGAGCAGCACTCCGTGTCCGGCCAGGATGACGGGCCGCTCGGCGGAAGCCAGAGCGCGCGCCGCCAGGCGCGCATTGTCAAGATCGACGTGACCGTTCGGCTGGTAGCCGGGAATCTCGAGCCGATCCGGGGTCACGCGCTCGGCGTCGGCCTGCTGCACGTCCTTGCAGATGTCGATCAGCACGGGGCCCGGACGGCCGGTGGTCGCGATGTGGAAGGCCTCGTGGATCACACGAGGAAGCTGGTCGATGCTGGTGACGAGGTAGCTGTGCTTGGTCACGGAGCTGGTCGCGCCGATGACATCCGACTCCTGGAAAGCGTCGCGCCCGACCGCGGTGCTGTTGACCTGGCCGGTGATTGCGATCATCGGGACCGAGTCCATGTAGGCAGTGCAGAGCCCGGTCACCAGGTTAAGCGCGCCGGGACCGGAGGTCGCGAACACCACGCCCGGCTTCCCGCACGCCCGGGCGTATCCGTCCGCCATGTGCGCGGCGCCCTGCTCGTGGCGGACCAGGATGTGCTTGAGCTTGGGATGCTCGGGGAGATGCTGGTAGATCGGGAGGTTGGCGCCGCCCGGGTAGCCGAAGATGTATTCGACTCCCTCGCGTTCCAGCGCCTCCAGGATCATGTCCGCTCCGGTCAACTTGTTCTCATTGCTCCTTAAGAAATGAAGAAGCCCCCGCCTCTTGGTGGGGGCTTTTGCGATCTACTTTGCGGTTTGGGTTAGTTCGCGCGTGCCCCCGTTTGTCCGAAGCCAATAAGGCCCAGGAGTCCAAGGAGGAGTACGAGCGAGCGAGGGGTGGCGACCATGTGGACTTTGCATACTAACGAGCGAACCCGGCTTTGGGTTGTGTCCCGGCCACAAATTCTTGCCCTACGGCTTTACGTAGAGTTGGCGTTCGCGATGCCCAAGACCCTCGCCCAGAAGCTGTGGGACGCGCACGTGGTACGGGTAGCGCCGGGCGAGCCCGACCTTCTTTACGTGGACCTGCACCTCGTGCACGAGGTCACCTCGCCGCAGGCGTTCGAGGGCCTGCGCCTGGCCGGGCGGCGAGTCCGGCGCCCGGACCTGTCCCTGGCCACGATGGACCACAACGTGCCCACCCAGGGCGGCATGCGGGCGGCTGACGAGAGCTCCCGGCGCCAGATGGAGCTCCTGGCCGAGAATTGCCGGCGGGAAGGCATCCCCCTGTATCAGATCGGAAGCCGGCGGCAGGGCATCGTCCACGTGATCGGCCCGGAGCTCGGCCTGACGCAGCCCGGGATGCTGATTGTCTGCGGCGATTCGCACACCTCCACCCATGGGGCCTTCGGGGCGTTGGCCTTCGGCATAGGAACGTCAGAGGTGGAGCTCGTGCTCGCCACGCAATGCCTGCCCCAAAAGCGCCTCGGCGACCTGGCGGTGACGATCATGGGCGAGCTCCCACTGGGGGTGACCGCAAAAGACATCGTGCTGAGCCTGATCGGCCAGACGGGTACCTCTTTGGGCCAGGCGCACCTCGTCGAATACCGAGGGTCGACGATCGGCGGCCTGTCGATGGAGGGCCGCATGACGATCTGCAACATGTCGATCGAGTGGGGCGCGAAGGCCGGGATGGTCGCGCCCGACGACACGACCTTCGCCTACCTCCAGGGCCGGCCGAGCGCCCCCAAGGGCGCCGCGTGGGAGGCGGCGCTGGATCACTGGCGGTCCCTTTCCTCTGACACTGACGCCGAATTCGACGGGGAAATCTCGGTCGACGCATCGCGGCTCGAACCGCACGTCACCTGGGGCACCAACCCGGGTCAGGTGGCGCCGGTGACAGGACGCGTGCCGGAACCACGCTCGGACACAGACGAGAGGGCGCTGCGCTACATGGACCTGCTGCCGGGGACGGCTTTTGCCGACATCGCCGTGGACAGGGTGTTCATCGGCTCCTGCACCAACGCGCGCATCGAGGACCTGCGCGCGGCTGCGAGCGTGATCAAGGGCAAGCACGTCCACCCCAATGTGCGCGCGATGGTGGTGCCCGGATCGACGTCGGTCAAGCAGGCCGCTGAGGACGAAGGGCTGGATCTCGTGTTCAAGGCGGCGGGTTTTGAATGGAGAAACGCCGGCTGCTCGATGTGCCTCGGCATGAACCCGGACATCCTGGCGCCCGGCGAGCGGTGTGCCTCCACTTCAAACCGGAACTTCGAGGGACGGCAGGGCTCGGGCGGCCGCACTCATCTGATGAGCCCGCCCATGGCGGCGGCTGCGGCGGTGACCGGCCACCTGGTCGACGTGCGCGAGCTCATCTAAGACTTCATGGAACCTGTTTCCCGAGTCTCCGGACGGATGGCGCCGCTGGATCGCGCTGATGTCGACACCGACCAGATCATCCCCAAGCAGTTCTTGAAGAGGATCGAGCGGACAGGTTACGGGCCGTTCCTTTTCTTCGACTGGCGAGCGGACGGGAATTTCGTCCTTGACAAGCCCGAGCACGCCGGCTCATCGGTGCTGGTCACCGGCGCGAACTTCGGATGCGGGTCGTCGCGCGAGCACGCGCCGTGGGCGCTGCGCGACTTTGGGTTCAAGGCGATCATCTCGCCCAGCTTCGCGGACATCTTCCTGGCCAATTGCTATAAGACCGGGCTGCTGGCAGTGACCTTGCCGGAGCGGCAGGTCCGGCACTTGATTGACCTCGCCTCTGAAGATCCGACAGCAAGCGTGACCGTCGACCTAGACAAACAGGAGGTTCGAGGCGAGGGCTTTTCCTACCGGTTCGAGATCGATGCGTTCGCCCGGGAATGCCTGCTGGGCGGGCTGGACGAGATCGGGCTGGTTGAGCGCAACGAGCCGGACATCGCCGCTTTCGAATCGAGGCGGCCGGCGTGGCTGCCGGCGGTAAAGTAGCGACCGGATGCCGTACCGGCACACCGCTTACCCGAGTGCCTGGCTCGCCGGGGTGGCTGGACTCGCGTACTCGGTGTTCTTAGTTTGGAGCACTAGAGGCGGCGGGAATCTTGTGGCGGGCCTGGCGGCCTTCTTCTTGCTCACCGGCGGCGTTCTCGGGGCGAGCGCGCTGCTCGGCCTCTACGAGCGCATCAGCGCGGCGGGTGGAGGCTATGCCCTCTGGGCGCTGGTGTTTGGAATCGCCGCGTCGTTGGCCGCCACTTTGCACGGCGGTTACGACCTCGCCAACGCGATCAATCCTCCGGACCAGACGACGACGCTGCCAAGCCCGGTGGATCCCCGAGGCCTGGGCACGTTCGGCTTGTCGGGCATCTCGGTGCTCGCGTTCTCCTTCTTGATCCTGCGTGACGCGAGCTTGCCGCGTGGCTTGGGCTACCTCGGATATGTGTCCGGCGTGTTGCTCGTGCTCATCTACCTCGGTAGGCTGATCATCCTCAGCGCCTCGAACCCGCTGGTGCTGGGGCCTGCGGCGATAGAGGGGTTCATCGTCAATCCGGCCTGGTACATCTGGCTGGGATTTGCGCTGAGACGACCCGCTACCCTCTAGGGCTTGAGCATCGCCCCTTCTGAGGCGGAGCCGACCAGCAGCGCGTACCGGGCCAGCACACCCTTGCGGTAGTGCGGCTCCGGTGGTGACCAGCCCTTCAGGCGGGCTTCGATGTCCACGCCGTCGACGTTCAAGCGGCGGCTGTCCACGTCGATGTCGATGATGTCGCCGTCCTGCAAAGCGGCGAGCGGACCGCCCACCGCAGCCTCCGGCGCGACGTGACCGACCATCAATCCCTGGGTCGCGCCGGAGAAGCGCCCATCGGTCACCATCGCGACCGAGTCACCGAGTCCTTCGCCGACGATCGCCGCCGTGACCTGCAGCATCTCGCGCATTCCAGGCCCACCCCTCGGCCCCTCGTACCTGATGACAACGGTGTCACCCGGCTTGATCCGGCCGGCGTAAACAGCCGCGAAGGCATCCTCCTCTCGGTTGAACACGCGCGCAGGCCCGCGGTGCGAGGTGGTCGTGTGCTGAGTGATCTTCACAACTGCTCCGTCGGGGGCGAGGTTTCCGCGCAGCACGACCAGGCCGCCTTCCAGACGCAGCGGTTTGGAAAGCGGCGCGACGACTTCCTGGCCGGCGGTCTCCGTCACCGACTCGCATTCCTCGCCGAGCGAGCGCCCGGTCACCGTAAGGGCATCCCCGTCGATATACCCGCCTTCGATCAGGCGCTTCGTCAGCAGGGCTATGCCGCCGGCTTTGTGCAGCTCCACGGCGGCGAACCGCCCGCCTGGCTTGAGGTCGCACAACAGTGGCGTGCGCCGGCTGATCCGGTCGATGTCGTCGATCGCGAGGTCGACACCGATCTCACGGGCCATCGCCAGAAGGTGCAGCACAGCGTTGGTCGAGCCGCCGCTGGCGGCGACAGCCGCGATCGCGTTGTCGAAAGCGGCCCGGGTCAGGATGCGCGATGGGCGCAGGTCCTCCTCGAGGGCGTTCATCACCACCTTGCCCATCGCCTCCGCGGCGCGATGCTTGTCCGGGTCGGTCTGCGGAATCGAGTTGAATCCGACGGGCGACAGGCCGATGACCTCCATGACCATCGACATCGTGTTCGCCGTGTACTGACCGCCGCAGGCTCCCGCGCCGGGGCACGCCACCGCCTCGAGCTCCGCGAGGTCGGCGTCGGTGATCTTGCCGGCCGCGGCCGCGCCGATGGCCTCGTAAACATCGCCGACGGCCACCTGCCGGCCCCGAAACAAACCCGCCATGATCGAGCCGCCGTAGAGGACCAGCCCCGGGCGGTCAAGACGCGCCAGCGCGATGGCGGAGGCCGGGATTGTTTTGTCGCACGCGCACAGGGCGACCATCGCGTCGAACATGTGCCCGCGCCCGACGAGCTCGATGGAATCGGCGATGACCTCGCGGCTCACGAGTGAGGTCTTCATACCCTCGGTGCCCATCGTGATGCCGTCCGAGATCGCGATGGTGTTGAACTCCATCGGGTTGGCGCCCGCGGCTCGAATGCCTGCTTTCAATGGCCCTGCCATATCGCGCAGGCCGAAGTTGCACGGCATCGTTTCGGTCCAGGCGTTCGAAACTCCGATGAACGGCTTGTCGATGTCCGCGTTGGTCAGCCCGATCGCGTGCAGAAAAGAACGCGCCGCGGCGCGGTCGCGTCCCTGGTAGAGGGTGCGGCTGAGCAGCTCGCGAGGCACGCCGGAATTTTAGTTGAGGGCTGACTCCAGGTCGGCGATCAGGTCCGATACGTCCTCGACGCCGATGGACAGCCTGATGAGGCCGTCCCCCACTCCCACGCGCTTTCGCTCCGACGCAGGCACCGACGCGTGGGTCATCAGAGCCGGGTGTTCTGCGAGCGACTCGACGGCACCGAGCGACTCGGCGAGGGCAAACAGCTTGAGTCGTTCCAGTGTGCGCAGCGCCTTGGCTTCGTCGGCGACCTCGAAGCTCAACATGCCGCCGAACATCCGCATCTGGCGCGAAGCGACCGCGTGGCCGGGATCTGAGGCCAGGCCCGGGTAGTGGACCCGCTCAACCGCCTTGTTCTTTTCCAGGGCTTGCGCCACCTCCATCGCGTTCTGGCTCTGGCGGTCGACGCGCAGCGCGAGTGTCTTGATGCCTCGCAGCAGAAGCCAGCAGTCGAAGGGCGACGGCACAGCCCCGACCGCGTTCTGGTGGAAGCGGAGCTGCTTCTCGAGCTCGTCGTTGTTGGTCATGATCGCGCCGCCGACCACGTCGCTGTGTCCGCCGATGTATTTCGTCGAGCTGTGCACGACGAAGTCCGCGCCGAGATGGAGCGGCTGCTGCAGATACGGCGTCGCGAACGTGTTGTCCACCGTGACCATCGCGCCGTGGCTGTGCGCCACCTCGCTCACCGCGTCGATGTCGACGATGCGCATGAGGGGATTGGTCGGCGACTCCAGCCATACGAGCCTGGTCGCAGGACTGATCGCGCGATCGACGGCGTCCATGTCTCCGGCGTCCACCGCTGTGAAGGTCATGCCGTACCGCTTCAGCACCTTGTCGAAGAGGCGGAACGTTCCGCCGTAGACGTCCTCCATGTAGACGACGTGGTCGCCCGGGCTGAGCAGCAGCATGAGCGTCGTCTCCGCGCCGAGACCCGACGAGAAGGCGAGGCCGTGCTTCGCGTCTTCGAGGCCGGCAAGGTTTTCCTCCAATGCCGCTCGGGTCGGGTTGCCTGATCGCGAGTACTCGAAACCCTTGTGCTTGCCGACGCCCTGCTGCGCAAACGTCGTGGCGAGGTGAATCGGCTGAACGACGGCACCGGTGGCAGGATCAGGGCCCTGACCGATGTGCAGCGCTCTGGTCGAAAAACCCCAGCTCGGTGTCTCGTCCTTCGACAAGCTCAGCCCTGGCCGCGGTGAGCGACGAACTCGAGCAGGTCGGCCCGCGTGATGACGGCCACCGGCTTACCGGCATCGACGACAAGAACTGCCTGCTCGCCCCTTAGCAGCGGCTCGAAGGCGTCGTCAAGTGATGAGTCCACACCCACCTGACTGAGCGGTGCGTCCATCGCCGAAGACACGGCGGTCGTGACCACGGCCGGGTCGCGGTACACGCGATCCAGCAGCGTCCGTTCTTGAAGGGTGCCGACGACGCCAAGGCCGTTCGAGTCGTCAACGACCGGCAGCTGCGAGATGCCGTACTGCTGCATCAGGTCGATGGCCTCGCCGACCGACTTGCGTGCCTCAACCGTGACGAGCTTCGGAACCCCCTGGGTATGCGCCAGCAGGACCTCGCGGATGCGCACGGCGCCCAGCCGCGCCAGGTAGCCGTTCTGGCGCATCCATTCGTCGTTGAAGAACTTGCTCAGGTAATTCCGGCCGGTGTCGGGAAAGAGCACGACGATGACTTCCTCGGGTCCTCGCTCGCGCGCCACCTGGAGCGCTGCGTGCAGCGCGAGCCCA
>DATHDR010000404.1:0-4366 GCA_035318965.1 Verrucomicrobiia bacterium
GTGTCGCGTCCAAGCTCATCAACGAGTTCGTCCGCGCGACCCGTCTGAAGGTGGAGGTCGTCGGCGGGCTCGTCGAAGGTCGGGTTTTCTCTCCGGACCAGGTCAAGCAGCTGGCTGACCTGCCGTCCCGCGAGGTGCTGATCGCCCAGCTCATGGGCACGCTTCAGTCACCGGTCGCCCAGCTGGTCGGAATCATGCAGACACCGCTTCAGCAGCTCTTGGGCGTGCTGGAAGCGTACAAAACCAAATTGGAGGCAGCGTAGAGATGGCAACCAAGCTCACACCAAAAGACTTCGTCGAGGCCTTGAAGGACTGGAGCATCCTCGACGTCGTCGAGGCTGTGAAGGCGATCGAGGACGAGTTCGGCATCAAGGCCGCCGCGGCGGTCGCGACCGTGGCTGCGGCACCTGCAGCAGGCGGCGGCGCGGAGCCGGTCGAGGAGCAAACGGAGTTCACCGTCACCCTGACCGCGGTCGGCGACAGCAAGATCAACGTGATCAAGGCGGTCCGCGAGCTGACACAGCTCGGCCTGAAAGAGGCCAAGGACCTCGTCGACGCGGCGCCGAAGCCGGTGCTGGAGAACGTCAGCAAGGCTGACGCGGAAAAGGCTGCCGCTCGGCTGAAGGAAGCCGGTGCCACAACGGAGATGAAGTAAGAGAAACCAAGGGGTAGGGCGTGAGAGCCGGGCCTTTGGGCCCGGCTCTTTTTTTACCGGCGGACAAAGCCGGCGGCGCGGCTCTGAGGGAACTCACAGGTGGCTCCCAGTTGGTACTGCGGAATGATCGATAGCCTGGGCATCGATGAGCGCTGTCCGAGATGCCTCCGGCGCAATTGCCGCTCTCGCTCCGGGAGCGGCCATGCTGCCCGGTTTTGCCTTACCAGCGCTTCTCCTGGTTGGCCTCTTGCTCAGGCTCTCTGGGCTGCTCCGAGGTGTTCGAAGACCAGGTCCATCCCTCGTTCCAGCTCCCCTTCCGTCACGCACCAGTGCGGTGAGAGGCGGATCCGGCCGGGTCGCGAGTCGACGATAACTCCCGCCCTGTGGAGGCTCTGCTCGACCTCCTCAGGCTGATCGCTCTCCAGGGTGACAATCCCGCACCGTTTCTCGCGCTCGCGGGGCGTGAACGTCTTGACCCCGGCCTCGTCGCAGCGTTCCAGGATGCGATCGGTCAAGTCCCGCAGCCGCTCCTGGATGTGCTCGACCCCGACGTCGAGGACCAGCTCCAGGCCCGCCAGCCCGACGTAGTGACAGGCCATCGCCCAGGTCCCGGTCTCCAGGCGGCGCGCGTCGTCGGCGAAGTCGAGCTCCTCGAGAGTGAATGAGAACGGGTCGCGGGTGGCGAACCAGCCTGTGCCATGGGGGCGCACGTTGGGAATCAGCTCGGGCCGCACGTACATGAAAGCGGTGCCGGGCCCGCCTGACACCCACTTGAGGCACCCGCCGACGAACGCGTCGCACTCCATGGCGCCGACGTCGATCGGGACGCAGCCGCAGGTCTGGTAGCCGTCGATCAGGCAGAGCGCGCCGGCGGAATGGGCGGCGTTGGCGATCGCCCGGACGTCCTGCAGGTAGCCGGTCGTATAGAAGAGGTGGGTGGTTGCCACCAGGGCGGTCCGCTCGTCGATCCGTTCGGCGAAGGCCTCCGGCGGGATGGTCATCCCGTCGGCGCTCGCGACGAACTCGACCTCGAACTCGGGTCGCGACAGCCACTGGTGGCCGAGCGTCGGGAAGTCGAGCTCGCCGATCAGGATCTTGTTGCGGCCGGCGGCCAGAGGCAGGCCCGAGGCCAGCGTGGTCAGCGCGACCGAAACCGAGGGAGCGATCGCCGTGGATCCCCGCGGCGCGTTCAAGAGGCCGCCGACTCGGGTACGGAGCCGCTCGAGCAGCGGGATCCAGTCGGAGAACCAAACGGGCGTGCCCTGGGTATCCCAGTCGTGGGCGTAGCTCTCGAGGGCCGCCCGGCCGCGGCGGGGGAGGGGTCCCAGTGAGCAGGCGTTGAGGTAGATGTACCGATCCAGGAGCGGAAACTGGTGGCGGAGGGCCTTCCAGTCAGGCATCACTTTTAAGCCTAGCCACGAAGCCCGGGCGGTGCTATAGTGCCCGCACCTCAGTCAGGCGAGCGGGTCGCCTGGCTTGGATTAAACGTCCCCACGCGGGGGCGTTTAGTCGTATACTGGCCGTTCGTGCACGCCCGGCCGCTCACTCTGCCCATTAACTGAGCGCGCCCTTTTTCAAGGAGAACCGAATGATCTCAGAGATGAGAGCTCCCTCACGTCTTAGCTATGGTCGCATCCCGAACCTCGTCGAGCTGAAGGACCTTATCGCAACACAGGTCGAATCCTTCAAGTGGTTCAAGACGGAGGGTCTGCGGGAGCTCTTCGACGAGATAAACCCGATCACGGACTACACCGGCAAGAACTTCGAGCTGAAGTTCCTCGACTACGAGTTCGGCCAGCCGAAGTTCTCGGTCGAAGAGTGCCGCAACCGCGACATGACTTATGCCGCGCCGCTGCGGATCAAGACCCGCCTGACCATCAAGGAGACGGGGGAGATCAAGGAGTCCGAGGTCTACATGGGCGACTTCGCCATGATGACCGACGAGGGCACCTTCATCGTCAACGGCACCGAGCGCGTCGTCGTGTCGCAGCTCGTGCGCTCGCCCGGCGTTTACTTCACGGCGGCGGAGGACCCGAACACCGGCCGGAAGCTGTTCGGCGCCAAGCTCATCCCGAACCGCGGCGCGTGGCTGGAGATCGAGACCTCGGCGAAGGACCTGCTGACGGTCAAGATCGACCGCAAGCGCAAGGTCCCCGTCACCGTGCTGCTCAAGGCGCTGGAGCTCCCGCAGCTGAAGGGCACCGAGAACGACCGCGAGGCGCAGAAGCGCGCGCTGCTCGAGATGTTCGGGGACGTCGACAACAACCCCGAGCACCGCTACATGGAGTCGACGCTCGACAAGGACACCACGAACAAGACCGAGGACGCCCTGCTCGAGCTGTACCGCCGCGTCCGGCCGGGCGATCCCCCGTCCGTCGACAACGCGCGCAACCTGCTGCAGAGCCTGTTCTTCAACCCCCGCCGTTTCGACCTCGGCCGCGTCGGCCGCTACAAGGTCGACAAGCGGCTCGGCCGCGATGAGGAGGACATCCTCGCGCGCGTGCGCCAGCGTGAGCTGCGGATCCTGGAGAAGGGCGACTTCATCGCCTTCCTCCGCAAGCTGATCGAGCTCAACAACTCACCGCGCGAGAAGCAGGTCCCCGACGACATCGACCACCTCGGCAACCGCCGTGTGCGCGCCGTGGGCGAGCTGCTGCAGAACCAGTTCCGCATGGGCCTGATTCGCATGGAGCGGATCATCAAGGAGCGCATGACGATCAGTGACCCGCACACGGTCACCTCGGCTTCGCTGATCAACGCGCGCCCGGTGGTCGCGGCGATCAAGGAGTTTTTCGGCTCGAGTCAGCTGTCGCAGTTCATGGACCAGCACAACCCGCTGTCCGAGCTGACGCACAAGCGCCGCCTGTCGGCCCTCGGCCCAGGCGGTCTTTCCCGCGAGCGCGCCGGGTTCGACGTCCGCGACGTCCACCACAGCCACTACGGCCGCATCTGCCCGATCGAGACCCCTGAGGGCCCGAACATCGGACTGATCGGCAACCTCGCGACTTACGCCAAGGTCAACGAGTTTGGCTTTGTCGAGACTCCGTTCCGTCGCGTGTACAACCGCGTGTCGCTGAACGAGGACGCGGCCGACAAGCTGGCCGGACGCACCTTGCGCAAGCCCGCCCTCGACCCGAAGGGCCACGAGGTGGTTCCTACCGGCGAGGTGCTCGACGCCAAGTCCGTGCAGAAGATGCTCAAGGCGCGCGTGCCGGGCGTGGACATCGTGCCCTGGGTCTCGTCAGAGGTCGAGTACCTCTCGGCCGACGAGGAGGACATGTTCGGCATCGCGCAGGCCAACGCAGCTCTCACGCCTGAGAGCACATTTGTAGACGCGCGCGTGCCGGCACGCGCTCGGGGCGACTTCAAGATCGAAGACGTGTCCAACATCCAGTACATGGACGTCTCACCGAAGCAGATCGTCTCAGTCGCGACGGCCATGATCCCCTTCCTCGAGCACGACGACGCAGGTCGCGCGCTCATGGGCGCCAACATGCAGCGACAGGCCGTGCCTCTTCTGGTCACTGACGCGCCGCTGGTCGGGACCGGGGTCGAGTACTACGCCGCCAAGGACTCGGGCGAGATGATCGTCGCCGACGTTGACGGCACGGTCGTCGACGTCGCCCACCCTAAGGATCTGAAGCAGGTCCACGCCACGCCTGTTTTCGAGATCGTTGTGAAGCCGGACGGCGGCGGCCCCGACCGGCACTA
>DATHDR010000405.1:0-5328 GCA_035318965.1 Verrucomicrobiia bacterium
TGCCCCGCTCCCTGCCTGCAATAGCCCATCGTGAGCTCATCCCACCCCATTGTGGTTTAGCTCGCCAAGCTCTCCAGAAGTGTCGCCGCAGTTTCCGGCGGATCGGTCGCCTGAAGCCGAATCGCGTGACTTGTGGCGGCCTCGCGCATCTCCGAGGAGGCGAGAACCCGGTCGATCGCGGCCGCCAGCGTGACCTCGCTGCCGTCGCCTCGCGCCACGACCTCGGCAACTCCGAGCGCGTGAGCCCGCGCAGCAACCCCAGGCTGATCGCGCCCCCAGGGCACCAGCACCATCGGCCTGCCCTCCCAGAGTGCCTTCATGACCGAGCCGTGACCGGCATGGCTGACCAGGAGGACTCCGCGCTTGAGCACCGCGGAATGAGGCACGACCTGTTCGACATGAGCGTTCGCGGGACGGACTGACACTTCCTCGGGCTCGTGGTCCGGGCCCACCGTCAGGACGACGCGGACCGGCTTGTCGGCCAGTGCCTCGAGCGCCGCCTCGGCGAGCGGAAGATCATCTTGTAGCTGGGAGCTGATCGAGACCAGTACCCACGGATCACCAGGCTCCTCCAGGTAGCTCGGAGTGTCGAGCCTCGGCTCCCACAGGCCGAGCGGTCCCACGTAGTGGTGGCGAGCCGGCAGCTGGTCGAAGGAGAAATCGAAGACCGGGTCGGTCGCATGCAGGACCATGTCCGCCGCCTCGATCAGCTGGGCGTAGCGGAGGATCAGCGGGATGGCCCGTGGCCCGATGTCTTGCTCCACCGGTCGCGGCGGGTTGGGGCCGACGTAGAAGGTGCTGTTCACTACCGCCCACGGGGAGGACAGGTCTGCTTCCTTCATGACCTCGACCCCGAACAGCGACGTGACCGCCGCGTCGGGTCGGAGCTGCACGACCGCCTGGCCAACCGGCCGAGCAACCTCCTTAGCCCATGCCGCAAGTGCCCGCTCGACCATGGGTCCGGCAGCCTTGAGGTCGCCGCCTGTCGTGGTCATGGCCTCCCGGACGGCGCCTGCCAGCCTCGGACCAAGGTTCAGCTCGGCGGGCAGCACTTGCACCTCCAACCTCAAGCCGAACAGCGCGCGGTCGACCGCCGCGTCACCGATGAAAAATGTCTCATGGCCGCGCTCGCGGAGCGCCTGCGCTGCCGCGATCAACGGTGGAAGGTCACCGCCGGCGCCGCCGGTGGCGACAATCAGGAAGCGGCTCATGGTTGGTGATTCTGCGCGATGTCATTCGCACTTTTCAGCCCGCTTGAACCTCTCGCCGTGGGAGCGGCATCGGTTCGGAAAGCATCAACGATGCCCCGCTCCTTCCCGCTCCCAACCCTTCGATGGAAGTTTCGCACCGACATCCCACGCTCTGTTCTGCTGCTCCTGCGCGGCCCCTCAGGCTGTCGGGGATCTGCGGATGCGCGGCTTTCGGGTGTCGCCCGGCCGGGCTGTAGACTGTCGCAAAGGTGGCGATCACCTTCACCGCAAGATCGGAGAAGTCCAAATGAGCTGGAACCCCTACGACAACCTTCCCCGAGCGGCCTCCTTCTCACTGACCAGCATCGACCTGCGGGAAGGTGAGAAGCTTGCGATGCCTCAGGTCAGCGGTATATTCGGCGCCGGCGGCCAGGACGTCTCCCCGCAACTCTCCTGGAGCGGCTTCCCCTCAGGGACGAAGAGCTTCGTGATCACCATGTGCGATCCCGAAGCCCCTACGGTCACCGGCTTCTGGCACTGGGTCGTGGTGAACGTTCCGGGCAACGTCACCGATTTGCCTGCCGGCGTCGGCGACGAGTCCGGCTCGAGGCTCCCGCCGGGGGCCTTTCAACTCAAGAACGACGCCAGGTTGGCGCGTTATTGCGGCGCCGGGCCGCCCCCGGGTCATGGGAGGCACCGCTACATCTTCGCGGCCCTCGCCCTTGAGGCGGAGACGATCGAGATTGACAGGGAAGCGACGCCCGCCTGGCTGATGTTCAACCTGTTCAAGGGCACTCTGGGACGGGCCTTCCTAGAGGGCTGGTACGAGAGGTAGGCGTCGCCTTCGGCCCACGGCGCAGCCGATGGCCTGCTGGCCAACACTGGCAAATGGGCTCTGTCTGGATGCGGCCATCGTGAGAATGGGGTCGGCCGCTGACTAGCCACCAACCCTGCCAGACACCCGGCGTTGGAGGACCTGCTGAATGGAGAACCCGTCGAATCTGCCAGATCAGGTCATGGCTCTCGTGGCCACTGAGAGGGCCATTGAGGAAGGCCTCGCTCGCCAGGCTGACCTGACGCTGACCCACACGAGGCTCCACTCCTCGTTGGGGGCGATCCAGGCCCAAGCCGGCATCCAGCGACAGATCCTCGAGAACTATCTTCGGCAGCAGGCCGCCGAACCAACCGAGCCGCGATCGCCGATTGCGCCCTTGCTGGCAGAGCCCTCTTCACCCCCAATGCTGTCCAATGTCCTCGCTGCCTATTGCGCCGCCTTCAGCTTTGCTGCTAACGAGTACTCGGTATTGCTCGCACTCGGTCTGCACCTTTACGACCCCGCCCTGCGGGATATCGCACGCAAACACCTCGGCTCTTACGCAAAGGCGGTTCGATTGCTAACTCTCCTGTTGCCAGGCACCATCGTTGAAGAGCTGGACCGACAGGGACTGGCATGCCGATGTATATGCCCCATGTGCAGCATCGGGGCCTGCGGCTGCACCGCCGCCGGCCGCCTTTGGATCTATGAGGCCTGGAAAGAGGCTCAACCCCAGCTTGACAGCGAGCCCGGGCTGGAGTTATCGCCTCCCCGGCAAGGTAGTCAGCTCGCACAGGCGGACGTCCGCGGTGGTGATCGCCTGCTGGGCGTGGATGGCCAGTCCATCGATACCTTCCGCGACGTGCAGAAGGGGATCCGTCAGCACCAGGTCGGTGAGGAACTGGTCTTCCGAGTCAGACGCGGGTCCGAGCCTCCGCGCGACATCCAGGTCAGACATGTGAGCGATTACCCACCGGGGTAGCCGCCGAATGCCAAGTCCCCACACGGTGGGGAGGCGAGGCTAAGGTCTCGCTGCCAGCTGCAGCTGCTCGCGGAGCTCGTGCTGGAGCGCCCGCGAATCCAGCGAAGCCGAAAGGTGGCCGGCGAGCTTCTGCTTGAGCGGCTCGGGGAGCAGGTGTTCGAGCTCCGCGCGCGCCTCTTCCGGGCCGGCCACGAGCAGGCGCTCATAGAGTCCTGACTGCATCTGTCTCTGGATCCGCTGGACGACGCGCTCGAGGTTGGCCTTCGTCCGGTTGTCGGCCTTCCGCTGATTGCTCGCCGCCGACGTGCCGCCGGCCTTGGTGTGCTTTACGTCCTGGCCCTCGAGCTCGGCGATCGGTTGGACGTCGTCGAGGATGGCGGCGAACAGCTTCGCGTGCTCCTTGTCCACCACCGCGATCAACGCCGGAGGAAATCGCTCGAGCTGGCGCTCGATTGGCGCGAGCAGGAGTGGACCGACCTGCAGCCTCAACTCGGTCTCAGAGGGAAGCTTGACCAGCTCGAGCAGGCCGGCCGGCTCGTCAGCGAATCCCGCCATCGCCGGGCAGCCCGCCGGCTTGACGATCGCGAGGTGCTCGCGCAGCCGAGGCAGCTCGCGCTCCATCACCTCGAGTTCCTCGTCATCGAGCCGGTCCTTGTAGCGGCGCTTCAGCTTCCCGAATTCGAGGTCGTAGAAACGCGCGTCAAACCCCTCGGCCCGCACCGGCATGTACACGCTCAGCGCTCGATCCGAAGCACGTTTCAAGCTCGGCACGAAGGCGTACAGGGACCTCAGGTACTTGTTGAGGTTGATGTCTCTGGTCACAGACTCAGTGTGCGCCAAGTGAGACCGCCCCCTCCGGCCCGGCGAGTGGGGATTAGCGGATTCCGGCTGCCATCGCCTCGAGTCGCCGGATCCTCTCCTCAATGGGAGGGTGGGTGCTGAACAGGTTCGCAAACGTCTGGCCTGAGAGTGGATTGACGATGTAGAGATGTGCGAATGCCGGCTGGGCTGTCTGCGCGGGCACGACCTGCGTCGCCCTCTCCAGCTTGCGCAGCGCCGAAGCAAGCGCCATCGGATCGCCAGAAACCTCGGCCCCGGTGTGGTCGGCCTCGTACTCGCGCGACCGTGAGACTGCGAGCTGAATGAGGGTGGCCGCGATCGGGGCGAGGATGATCAGGAGCAGCCCGACCAGGATCCCTCCCGTTCCCTGGCTGTCGCGCTCGTCGCGGCCGCCGAAGCCGCCGAACATGAGGCCCCACTGGGCGATGTTTGCAATCATCGTGATCGTTCCCGCGAGCACCGCAATCACAGAGCTGATCAGGATGTCGCGGTTGCGCACGTGGGCGAACTCGTGAGCCAGCACCCCGTAGAGCTCCTCTTCGTCGAGGATCTGGAGAAGGCCCTGGTTGACGCAGATGGCGGCGTGGGAGGGACTGCGGCCGGTCGCAAATGCGTTGGGCGAAGGATCAGGGCTGATGTAGACCCGAGGCTTCGGCACTTTGTACTGCAGAGCAAGCCGGTCCGCGAGGCGGTGGAGCATGGGCGCGTCGGCCGGCCCAACCTCCTGTGCGTGGGCGGCGGCCAGCGCGATGCGGTCGCTGAACCAATAGGCGACGCCGTTCATGACGATGGCGATGCCGAGGAAAAGGTACATGCCGCTGTTTCCCAGCCAGAATCGGCCGATGAGCACCAAAAGGACGGTCAGCAGGACCATCCAGAAGGCCGTCTTCAACTGGTTCATTTGCTCGTGATTGTTCCCCGCCCAGGGCGCCCTTAATCGCTAGGAGAGGACAGCTGATCTCGTCGCTTGCGCCAGTACTCCATGCGGTGACGGAACCTCTCGAGCTGGGACACGATCACAGGAAGGTTCGTCTCCTCGGCCTCCTGCCGCGCCTCGGCGCTCAATCGTGGCAGCCGCTCCCCAAGAAGGGCGAGCAGATCCGCTTCGAGCTCGAGCAGCTCTGCGTACGCCTTCATCCACTGACGCACAACGTCAGGCGATTGTGCTCTGGTGTCCTCTCCATCGATCGTTCGATGAGGGTCGGCGCCTTTCCGGGCCGCCTCGATTGCCGGCCGTTCGGGCGATTCCACCGCAGCAGCTAGAGTGCGGCCGGCGGTGCATAAAAGTCTGCACCAGCTCCGGACGGCCGCGGGGGCTCAGTTAGCGGGGGTTCGTCTGCTCCCAGATGGACTGGCAGCGGATGCACCGAGTGGCGTCAGGCAGCGCCTCCAGGCGCTCAGCGGCGATCTGGCCGGAACAGTCCTCGCACACGCCAAATCCACCGTGGGCGAAGCGGTCGCGCGCGTGCTCGTGGTTGGCAGTGTCCTCCTCGAGGATGCGT
>DATHDR010000406.1:0-5501 GCA_035318965.1 Verrucomicrobiia bacterium
CAACCACCAGGTTGGCGACCTCGCTGCGAACCGAACGCACCGCCTGGTCCCGCTCCGCTTCGATCTCTTTGCGGGCAGCCTCGACTGTGCGCTTGGATTCCTCTTCCGCTTTCTGCCGCATCTCCTGCCGAAGCTGCTCCGCCGACTTGGCGGCCGCCTCGATCACGCCCTGCGCGGTCTTGCGAGCGTCGTTCAGCTTCTCCTCGGCCTCTTTCAATCGCTGCTCAGCCGCTGCACGCGCGTCCTCGGCCTCTTTCAGCTGCTCGGCGATCTGCCGCTGGCGGGCCTCAGCCACCTTGACAATCTCGGGATATACATACCGCGCGAGGACGGCCAGCATGACAAGGAACGTGACCAGCTCGACGATCACAGTCCCGTTGATCGTGATGACGCCGGCTTCACCCGCGAGGAACATCTCTGGCTACCCTCCTATTACTTCGGTACGTTTGACAGGAAGACGAACCCGAAAGCGAGGTTGATGAAGTACATCGCCTCGACCAGGCCGACGATGGTGAAGAGCCACGGGATCATCCGTCCCTGAGCCTCAGGCTGGCGCGCGACGCCGCTGATGAAGGCGTTGCCCGCAAGACCGTCACCAAAGGCTGCGCCGATGGCGCCCAACCCGATAGCGAGCCCGAAAGCGACCAGGGCCCCGGCGAGAACAAGTCCGTGATCAGTCATGAATTCCTCCTAATGATGTTGATGTTCGAGACCCTCTCGGGCTTGGCCGAAGTAGATGACCGTCAGCAGCATGAAGATGAACGCCTGAACGAAGCCGATGAAGATGACGTCAAACGCCTTCCAAACGACGAGCAGGATCGCACCGATCACAGTGCCGCCGACAGTCCCGACAACCGGCAATGCCAGCGTTCCAAACCCAGCGATGAGGGCAATCATCACGGCGCCGGCGAAGATGTTGCCGAAGAGCCGCAGCGACAGCGTGACCGGCTTCACGACCTCTTCCAGGATGTTGAAGGGAGTGAAGACGATGCGCGCCGGCAAGGGAAGCTCAAACGGCTTGGTGAAGCGCAGCAGGTAACCCTTCCAACCGAGGGTCCTGACGCTGTACCACTGCACGACGCCGATGACGATCACCGCCATCGCGAGCGTCTGGTTCAGGTCAGCGTTCGCACCGTGGAGGATCGGAAAGAGCGCCAGCGGAAAGATCTCAATCCAGTTGGCGATGAGGATGTAGAGGAAGAGCGTCATCGCGAGGGGGATGACGAATAGCGCGTCCTGGGAGACGTTCTCACGGATCAGCGCGCGCAGCTGGTCGTAGCCCCACTCAAAGATCGCCTGCACGCGGCTTGGCTCACCTTCGCGCAGGCGGGACCGGACCCAGAAGGCGATTGCAATCGTGACGATGACCGCGATCACGCTCGACACCACGCTGTCGTAGTTGAAGGTGCATAGAGGACCACAGCCGAGGTCGATCGTCGGGTGACTGCCGACGGTTTCTTGCGCGTGGATCACGCCCGCAGGCCTTGGCGTATGCCGGCGCCGACCATAACCAGCTGGGCGATCCCAATGCCCAGCGGGAGTGTCCACGCCGCGGTGCCAAGCATCAGCGCCGCGACCAGCACGATCGAGCTGAAGATCACGAGTCGCAGGAGGCTTCCTGCCACCATCGGTGTGCCTCGACCAAGCAGCCCCTGGATCAAGTAGCCATTGAGCGACCCGAGCAACAGACCGGCTGCGATTCCAAGGCCCATGGACAGATGAGCGGTCAGCGCCGAGCCGGTCACGATCGCAGCGGCCAGCACTGCGCAGGCCGTAACCGTTGTCTTGAGCAACCCGACGGACCTCATTTCGAGAGCTCCCTCACCTTCAACCAGATCCCCGCGCCACCGGCGGCCAGACCTACGAACAGTCCAACGAGGACGAACACCGGCGCGGTGTTGAACACCTTGTCGAGCGCAACGCCTCCGAGCAGCGGCAGCAGGACCGCGGCCGCCAGATAGATCCCGATTCCGGCCATGTCAGCCCCCGTGGGGCCTGCACTCGGAGTGGGCGCCATGCCCCTTCGAATTCTATCGGGAACCCGGTTTGGCCAGGAGGCGCCGCATGAACGGCGCGGGGATCCGCCAGCCGGCGTGAAGCAGCAGATCCGCGGCGACGGTCGACGTGAGCGCGGCCGTCGCGACCAGGGCGACCGCCAGGATGCGGCCGTGGCCGAAAAGGGACAGCCCCAACGCTCCGAGGAGCGCGCTTGCCGCATAGAACACAAAGCAAGTCTGGCGCGCATCCAGGCCGAACGCCTGCAAGCGGTGGTGCAGGTGGAGCAGATCGGCGCCGGCGACTGACGCTCTTTGCCTGCGCCGCCTGAGGATGGCCCAGGCCGTATCGGCGATCGGGACGGCAAGGGCGATCACGGGAACAGCGAGTGCAAAAGCAACGGCCACCTTGGCCACGCCGAGGATCGAAATGACGCCGATCGCGGTGCCGAGGAAGTGGGCGCCTGAGTCGCCCATGAAGATTCGGGCGGGGTGCCAGTTGAACAGCAGGAATCCCGCGCATGTGCCCGCAAGCGCGCCCCCAAGCTGCACCACGTCGATCTGTCCCAAACCGGCGGCGGCGAGCATCAAAGTCACCGCAACGATGAAAACGACTCCGGCGGCAAGCCCGTCGGCTCCATCCAGGAAGTTGACCGTGTTCTGCATCCCAAGCAGCCAGAAGATGCTGACTGGGGTGGCGAGCAGGCCAAGTTGGACGATGTGCCCCCCCGGCAGGCCGAAAAAGCTGATCACGAAGTGATCGTCTTTGAGGACATCCCCGAAAACGACCACGGCGACGATCGCGACAGCAACCTGCATTGCAAGCTTGACGAGGGGCCGCACAGGAGAACGGTCGTCGATGATCAGCAGCAGCGTGGCCAGGCCAGAGGCAACGATCAAACCGATCACCGTCGTGTTGATCGGAACCAGGAAGAGCACCGCCGCTGCGAAACCGATGAACATCGCCAGTCCGCCCAGGGCGGGGGTCGGTTTGGAGTGGGCGTGGCGTTCGCTCGGCATTGCGATCACGCCGAGCCGGGGAGCAAGGCGAATCATCAGCGGAACGGCCAGTGCGCAGATCGCGAACGCGGCGAGCAGCGGCCACAGGCCCGGAAGCAGGTGGTCGCGCAGGTTGGCGAGGGCGTCGCCGCCGAAAAAGTCAGTCAAACGAATAAGGAATGGGGAACTTCCGGCAAAGCTCGAGGGCCCTCTCGTGCACAGAGTCGAGGGTCGCCGGGTCGTCGATTCGCTCGACCAGGTCGGCGATGCAGTCGGCGATGACTACCATCTCCGGCTCGCGCATCCCGCGCGTTGTGACCAGCGGGGTGCCGACCCTCACACCACTCGGGTTGAACTTGGACGCTTCGTCGAATGGGATCGAGTTGCGGTTCAGGGTGATGCCGACTGTGTCGGCTATGTCCTGGACCTGCTTGCCGGTCCGTTTCTGCTGCCGCAGGTCGATCAACATCAAGTGGTTGTCCGTCCCGCCGCTCACCAGGCGCAGCCCGCGCTCCATCAGCCGGGCAGCCATGGCCTTCGCGTTGACGACGACCTGCTTGGTATAGACCTTGAACTCCGGCTTGAGCGCTTCACCGAAGCACACCGCCTTAGCCGCGATGGCGTGCATGAGCGGCCCACCTTGCGTGCCCGGAAACACCGCCGAGTCGATGGCCTTCTGGCGGTCGTTGCGGCACAGGATGATGGCGCCCCATGCGCCACGCAGCGTCTTCTGGGTCGTGGTGGTGGTGATGTCCGCGTGAGGTATCGGCGATGGGTACTGGCCGCCCGCGACCAGGCCCGCGACGTGCGCCATGTCGACAAAGAATGTGGCGCCCACTGAATCGGCGATCTGGCGCATCCGCGCCCAGTCGACGACCCGCGAGTAGGCCGAGAAGCCGCCGAGGATCATCTTCGGCCTCACCTGCTCGGCGAGCTTTTCCATGGCGTCGTAGTCGATCCGCTCCGTCTCGCGATCGACCCCGTACGAATGGATCTCGTAGAGCTTGCCGCTGAAGTTCGCAGGGCTTCCATGCGTCAGGTGGCCGCCGGCGGAAAGGTCCATGCCCATGACCCGATCGCCCGGCTGGCAAACCGCCATGTACACGGCCGCGTTCGCCTGGGAACCAGCGTGCGGCTGGACGTTAACGTACTCGGCGCCGAAGAGCTGCTTCGCCCGCTCGACGGCGAGCGTCTCGATCTTGTCAATGACCTCGCCCGTGCCGCCGTAGTAGCGGCGGCCGGGGTATCCCTCGGCGTACTTGTTGGTGAGGAGCGTGCCGAGCGCTTCAAGGATCGCCGGGCTCGTCAGGTTCTCCGAGGCGATCAGCTCGAGAGTCTCCGACTGCCGCTTGTATTCCTTTCGAATCAGGTCTGCGACCTCCGGATCCTCGCGATCGAGGGCCCGAAAAGACATGGTGGTGATGGGAGTGGTCAACCCGGAAATGCTAAGGCCTCCCCCTCCACCTAGGAGTTCACCCTTCCCCCGCGGGGGAAGGTGGCCCGCCGCGAAGCGGCTGGCCGGATTGGGGGGAGGTGCAACTGGCTATCCCGACCGAAGAGGCGGAGGCCCGAGCAGCTCCGGCGCCGTGATCGCTCCCTCGCGCAGCACGTGCGGCTCCGGGCCGGTCAGGTCGAGCACCGTGGACACGACCCCGCCCGGTGGCGCGCCACCATCCAGCACCGCGATCACGCCTGGAAGCTCTGCCTCGGCCGCGGTCATGGCAGGTTCTTTGCCGTGCAGATTGGCGCTGGTGGTCATCAAAGGGCCGGCCGCACGAAGCAGGTCGAGGGCCACCTTGTGCTTGGGGATCCGCACGCCGAGAGTTCCGCCACCCTTGGCGTGAAGGATCAACGTCAAGGGACCGGGCCACCACCGCCGCATGATCGCCTCGGATCGGGAGTCGACGTGGACGAAGCCTTCGAGCTGTGACTCGGCCGCGACCATGAGGATGAGCGGAAGCCCGACCGGCCGGCCCTTGATGTGGAACACGCGGCGCGTGGCGACTTCGTCGTCGGCAGCCGCGCCCAGGCCGAAGACGGTGTCGGTCGGAAAGGCGACCACTCCCCCGCCGCGAACCAGCTGCGCGGCGCGGGTCAATCCTGCCCGGGTCGGCTTCAAAAACCGGGGTCCCCGCGAACTCACGCCGGAGGCTCTGAGTTCGTGGGGATGGAGGACCAAGCTTCGATCACGCGCTTGTGCCCGGCGAGGTCCCGGTGAATGCGGTGGCCGGTGAAGTTTCGGGTCGCGACATCCACAGCCACCGAAAGGATGGACGGGTCGAGCTCGGCGAGCACGCGGCCGCCCGCGTTGAGGCGCGACGGCGAGTCATCCAGCAGGCGAGTCACCAACGAAGATCCGCTGACACCCGCATACAGTGCCCGGGCCGGCTGAGCGACCACCTCGGGCGCCAGTGCCGATCCGACGGCGACATAAGGAAGGTTGGCGCACACGAGGTCGAAGGAGCCCGCCAAGGGACCCATGAGGTCGCCGCAAACGAGCTGAACCCG
>DATHDR010000407.1:0-3082 GCA_035318965.1 Verrucomicrobiia bacterium
CTGGGATCGGTGCTGGGGGCGAAGGACATCCTCGAAGACCCCGCAGTGGCGGCTGAGCGGCGTCCGGTTTTCGAGCTGCACGCCGCCTGAAAACACCCGGTGCGTGGGTACGATGGCCCCGTGCCGGATTGGACCTACCAGCCGCTGAGGCGCCCGATGGGGGCGCTGCTCGGGGTTCGACGTTCGAGGCTGGCGGCGCTGGGCCTGGTCGCAGCACTGACGCGGCTGCCAGGTGGGCGGTGGATCGTGGCCGGGCTTGGACACACTTCGCCTCCAGCTGAAGCCGCCGGCCGGGTCGCCGGCGTCAAGTGTGTGTCCAGGGTCGGAGCCAGCGTGGGTCCCGCGGTGGCGCAGAACGCGCTCCGAGCTCTTCCCGCCCTTGGCGCTGGACTGGTGGAGTTCGGCTCGGTTGAAACAGGGCGGCGGATTTTCATCGGAGATATCGAGCTTCCTGTTGAGGTGGGCGTCGTCGTCCGGGAAGCGTCCGTGTCGCAGGTGCAGCAGGCGTCGGCGGATGGGCGCACGGTCGTCGCCACGACATCAGTCGCCTCGCCTGCGTACGCCGCCGATCTCATCGAGGCCGGGGCGGCAGCCGTGCTGCTCACATCCGAAGGGCTGATCGAGGCCGGCCCAGGCTGGTTTCACCGGGCGACGATGGCCTACCTCGGGAGGATGCCTGGGCATCGATCGGTGCGGCCGCAGCCGGGATGGGCGTGGTTCGCTGGGCTGGCCCTCGGCCTGGGCATGATCGCGGGCGGCATGGGAGCGACGATCGTCGCGCTCGGTCCCGTTCTTCTCCCTTATGACGCGTCCTTTCTGGGCGTCGATTCTGCCGGTCTGGCTGCGATCAACCCGCGGCTGATCCATTTCCTCCAGCACGACCGCATCACGCTGGCCGGGACTATGGTCGCGATCGGCATCCTTTACTCGGCGCTGTCCTGGTGGGGCATCCGGCGAGGACTGGCGTGGGCACGTGACGCAATGCTGGCCTCGGGGGTGGTGGGCTTTCCGACCCTTTTCTACTTCTTCGGCTACCGCTACGTCGAACCCGCTCACGTCGCGCTGGCGGCTGTTCTGTTTCCGCTGTTCATCTTCGCCACCTGGCGAAGGCCTCGCGGCCACACGCCCGTGCTCGACGATGAGGGCCCGGCCGCCGAACGGCAGCAGGCCCTGCTCGGCCAGCTGCTGATGGTGATCACCGGCGCCGGCCTCGTCATCGGCGGGGTGGCCATCTCCTATGAGGGCCTGACGGCCGTGTTCGTCCCATCGGACCTGACCTACATGAGCACATCGGCTCAGGCCCTCGCCGCGGCCAACGACCGGCTGCTGTCGTTCATCGCCCACGACCGGGCAGGATTCGGCGGCGCTCTTGTCTCTGCGGGCGTTGCGGTCCTGCTGATCGCCGCGTGGGGTTGGGAGCGAGGGCAGGCGTGGGTGTGGTGGTGCCTTTTGGCTTCAGCGGCGGTGGGCTTCGGGGCGGCGCTCGCAATTCATATCGGTGTTGCGTACACGGATTTCTGGCACGTGGCGCCGATCTATGCGGGAATCGCGTTCACCGCGACCTCGCTGGCGCTCGGACGGCGATTCCTCACGGCTGCGAGCCCTGGATTGTCACCAACTCGCGACGCACGTCTTGCGATCAGCCGGTGAGTCGGGCAACTTGACGGCCCACCCAACAAGCAGTACAACTTTTACAACCATGTAGGTCGGTCGTTTTCGTGTGGGGGGATTGTGGACATGGTCAGGACTCGTTCCAGGCTTGCGATCGTGGTTGCCGTCGCACTCGTCGTCTCGGCCGCCGCGGTCGCGGTCGGCCTCCGAATCAACTCTGCACCGGCGCCGAACCAGGCAGAGGAGGATAACGCCTACTCAGAGGCCTTCCCGCCGGCTCTGGCGGAGCACCTCCAGCAGCTCTCGGAGGCCATCCCCGGTAACGGGGGCGAAAGGGGTCCGGGAAGCGCGGACGACGCCGCCATCCAGGCGCTCGCATATCCCGATACCGACATTCCGCTTGCCCGTCTGGACGCGGCCCGGGCCGCATTCATCAACGTGACGGCGCGCGGCTTCAAGCACGGTGGCTCCGCCCAGACCGGCACCTGGACATCGGTCGGTCCGAGCCAGGCCGTTTACCCGTTCTTCGGTCCCCGAGACCTCAGTCAATACGTGCCCAACCAGTACCTTGCCGGGGGGCGCACCCTCGCCATGCTGGTGGCCAACACCTGCCAACCACTGAACTGCCGGATGTGGATCGCGCCCGCAGGGGGCGGAATCTGGCGCACGGACGACGCCCTGGCCAACAACTCGAAGTGGACCTACCTCAGCGGCGCCTTCGCCATCAACTCCTCTGGCGCTCTCGCGTTCGACCCTAACGATGCCACCGGCAACACCATCTGGGCCGGCACCGGTGAGGGCAGCACGTGCGCCAGCGGGTGCGTGCACGGCGAGGGCCTCTACAAGTCGACCGATGGCGGCAACACCTGGACCGGGCCCATCGGGGCGTCGGCCTTCAAAGGCCGCGGAGTCGGGGCGATCGTGGTGACTCCCGGCAACCCAGACGTGCTCTATACCTCGTCCACCATGGGCCTGCACGGCATGTCTTCAGTCTGCTGCGCAGGCATCGAGCGGATCGTGATCCCCGGGGCCAAGTTGTGGGGCCTCTACAAGTCGACCGACGGCGGAGCCAACTGGACCTTCATCCACGCCGGCTCGGCCAACCCCGCAGACTGCGGGGGCGACGGTAACGTCGCCGCAGTGGCCGCCAATGCCACGCCTTGCACCCCAAGGGGCACTCGCCAGGTTGTGCTCGACCCCACCAACCCGAACACCGTGTACGCGGCTTCCTACGCGCGCGGCGTCTGGCGCTCCACTGACGCCGGAGCCACCTGGACCCAGATCAAAGCCTCCATGAACGCGGCTGTCGGGACCACCCGGCCGGCGATCGCGGTCACCGCCCTGGCCAACGGGAAGACAAGGATGTATGTCGGCGAGGGCAACACTGGCGATCCGTACAGCCGACTCTTCCGCAGCGACGATGTGGCCACCGGCACTCCGACTTTTACGGACATGACCTCGAGCGACCCGG
>DATHDR010000408.1:0-4141 GCA_035318965.1 Verrucomicrobiia bacterium
CGGACGAGCCGAGTTAAGGCCGTGCGCCAGGACGGTGCACGATCGAGGCATCCTCCGCGCCAAGCGCGTCTTCCTCGTCGACGTCGATCAAACGTGGCTGGAATAGTCGCTGAGCTACTAACGTCGGGACGATCGCGGACAGGATCACGACCGTCAAGAGCTGCGAATACTGCGCGCGAGTGACCAGTCCATGGTTCAAGCCATAGAGGGCTGAGATGGAGCCAAACGTGAGGCCGGTCGCCATCAGCAGCGTGATGTAGTTGCGGTCCCGCCGCCCAACACCAAAGGCAGCGGCAACTGGCCAGACGCCAACAAGCTTGGAAGCGATCTTGGTCAAAAAGAGCAGAGCGATGACGATCGCGCCTTCAAGCAGCGCCGGCACCGAGATCAGGGTCCCAGCTCGAATAAAGAAAAAAGGAGTGAGCAAAGCAAAGGCGGTGGACCGCATGCGGTCCATCAGCACACGATCACCGAGAAACACGCCCGAAACCGCAAGACCAATTAGATAGGCGGGGAGCACTGCCTCGCTGCCGGCGGCGCTGGCAAGACCGCCAAGCCCAAGCAGGACAAGGAACAGAAACTTGATTTCCGGCTCGCTGACGCGGTGGCCCAATGACCTCATCACAAATCGCAGGGCGGGGGAGATGGCGAGCAGCACGATTGCGCTGACCACGCCAAACGCGACTAAAAGCCAGCTGAACCCTGCGAACAGCGCGCCGAGGGCGAGCACGGTTCCAAGATCTGTGACGAAGCACGCCGCAAGGATGAGCTTGCCAAGCTCCTCGCGGTTGAGGCCAGTCTCCACCATCACGGCATAAACCACCGCCACCGAAGTCGTGCTCAGGGCGACGCCGGCGATCTCCGCGGCGTGGAGGCTCCAGTGGAGCGCGAAGTAAGAGACCAACATCGCCGCTACAAAGGGCAGCATGAACGAGACGAATCCAATCGCAAGGCTGGCCCTCCAGTGGCGCCTCAGCGACACAGGGTCGATCTCGGCCCCTGCCAGGAAGGTGAGCGTGACTGACCCCATGCTGGCGAGAAATGTCGTGAAGGCCGTCTGCTGGACCAGGCCGGAGACGCCTGGTAGATTGCCAGCCAGCGCGCCGACGAGGATCTCCGCGAGCGCCACCGCTATGCCGGCCCGAATGCTGATCACCGAGGCGCCGAGAGCGAGCGCCATCCAGACCGCCGCGACCGCGTAGCTGTCCATCGCTCCGCCTCCTCTGCCAACCGTTCCTAAGTTCGTTGGTAGAGGCCATCAGCCAGAGCCTGTTTCTCTAGCGGTTCAAGGAGCGAGCCTCATCGCGCCGTCTGGCTATCGATCCTATAGAAAGCGGGGTCTCCGAGCTAGGTAGTCGCCGCGGTCGCAGGCGCCGGAGTCTTGCGCTTGATCGGGGTGTTCCAGTACGGGATCGGAGCAGTCTGCAGCCGCTGGAGGATTGCCTGCTCCTGGGTCGCCGTCAGCTTGTTGTTCTTCACTGCCGTGTCGAGCAGCGGCTTCAGCTTGGCGATCAGGCTGGTGCGGAACTGAGCTTCGGTCACCGGTGGGTTCTTGGCGGCCGCGATCTGCGAGAGCGACTTGCCGGCGGCCAGGTCGGCCTTCAACTGCGTTTCGCTGACGCCGAGGGCGCCGGCGGCCGCGGTCAAGAGCTGCGGCATGTAGGCGCCGATCGTCGCCTTGTCGCCGGGGGCCCCGACCCTGCCGATTCCGGACAGGGCGCACGGCGGCTGACTGGCAAGCTTCTGCTTCAGGGCGTCGGCCTGCGCCTGGGTGAGGTCGCCTTTCTTGACCTCATCGGCCAGGGTCTCGCCGATCGCCTTCTGGATCGCCGCATTGACCTGGCTCTGGGTCTTGCCTAGGTCGGTCGAGAGGTGCGAGATGAAGGCGTTGCAGACGGCGGTCGCGTCGGCCTTCTCGCTGATGGCGGCCGTTTCAGCCCCAGTGGTGTGGGGCGAAGAAGGGCGGAAGCCGACGTTGAAGCCGGCGGCCGAGGCGGTGACCAGCACCGCAGCCCCGGACACGGCCACAACGCCGGCGGCGAAACCGACGACTCGGAGGTGGCGGAAGTTGATCAGGCGTCTCATCACATCCCTAACTATCAGTTCGCACTGCCTCCAGGTTCCACCTGCTCAAGGTCAAGCTTTTGTAAGCCCCCTTCCTTCTATATTCGCTGGATGGAATCGCCACCCGGATCGGGCTGGTCCGGCAAGCACGCAGTCGAGCTCTACGTGCGGACCTACACGACGATGCTCCAGAGCTCGGGCGACATCAAGATCGAGTCCCTCGTGCAGGCGCACCTCGGAATGGGCTCAGTCCTGCACCCGCTGGCCGCCGAGCCGCAGACAGACATGGGCGCTCTGCTCTACGCGATTCGCAGGTTGCCCGAAGCGATCAGCCGGTGCCGGCACGTGATCATGGGCCAGAGCCCTCAGGGCTTTCGCGCGGTGCTTCATGCCGACATCCTGAGCTGGCAGGCGGTCAAGGCTCCTGCGCGGCGACGGCGCTGGTACCACGACGGAAAGAACACGCTGGCCGTGCTCATCGCATCCGCGTCGGACATCGACGACCTGGTGCCAACCCTCGTCGCCTATCAGATCGAGTGGAACAAGCTGCACCGGGCTCTCCAGGACGTCGACCTGTCAGACGAGCAAGCACGCGCGGCGGCCGGGGCGACCGAGGATGACTGGCGCCGGCTGCACGAAGCCTGGGGAGACACCTTCGACTCCAATCTGGCCTCCATCCAGCGCGAGGAATGCAGGATCGTTCTGCGCCTGATCGGCGGCAGCCACCTCGGTTACGCGCGCAACGCGAGCCGCTGGTGGCTGCCAATCGCGTCCGCCATGGGTGAGATGGGCGCGCGCGACGCGCCGATCTACTTCGTCTCCTCCAACTCCCACAGCCTGGTCAACGTCCTGACCCGAGTCGCCCGCCAGTTTGAAAGCGAGATCGTGGATTGGGTCGGCAGGCAGCACCCCGAGCTGGATGAGGAGCGACGCAAGCTCGAGGCCGGCCACATCCGGGCATCGCGCGACAACTGGCTGTACTACGGCGCACGCCAGGTCTTCGACCAGCATCCAGACAGCGAGCGCATGCGCCGCCGGCGAGCCGAGATGGAAGCTGCGAACGGCGTCCGGCATGTAGCCGCCAGGGGGACCGGTGTCGACTCTGCCGCGCAGGTTTTCATGCTCTCGAAGCTGGACCCGAAGGCAATCGATCCGCGCGTCGGCGCGGTGGACGAGGAGAAGTTGCGCGCTTCGGACGCGTGCATCCTCAACGTCGACTATCCGCTCGGCCAGGCGGCGTATCACATCCTGCGGCAGGTCGCTGAGCAGGCATCGTGGGTGAAGGGCCTGTACGTGCTCGGCAAGGCCGCGACGCTCAACGCGGACGTCGGCGATGTGATGATCCCCAACGTGGTCCAAAACGAGCACTCCGGCAACACGTACTGGTTGGCCAACTGTTTCACCGCCAACGACGTGCAGCCCAACCTCGTCTATGGTTCGGCGCTCGACAACCAGCGGGCTGTCACCGTGCGCGGAACTTTCCTGCAGAATCGCGACTATCTCGACTTCTACTACCACGGGCGCTACACGGTCGTGGAGATGGAGGCCGGCCCGTATCTCGACGCCTGTTACGAGATCGTGCAGCCCGACCGCTACCCGCTCGGTGAAAGCGTCAACATGGCGCAGATCAACTTCGACCTCGGCATCGTCCACTACGCGTCCGACACTCCGTACACGCAGGCCCGCACGCTTGGCGCGCGCGGGCTCAGCTATCGAGGGATGGACTCCACCTACGCGTCGGCTATCGCGGTCGCGCGGAGGATCCTGCAGCGCGAAGAGGTCCTGCAGACGAAGTAATCACGTGCATGTGCTCGTGCGGGTGGTTGTGCTTGCCTGCGCCGTGATGGATCTCGCCGCATGGATGGCAGCTCTCCACCTGGATCGTGGTGTGGCCGATGGCGAACCGATCGCAAAGCCTCTGCTCGAGATCGCGGACGACGTGCTCGGCGTCGCCGAGCGGGCAGTCGCCAACCACCACGTGACAGCTGAGCGCCATCTCATCTGAGGACAGGGCCCAGACGTGCAGGTCGTGGACGCTCGTCACCAGCTCGGTGCCGGCGATCTCCTCGGTTACAGC
>DATHDR010000409.1:0-2089 GCA_035318965.1 Verrucomicrobiia bacterium
TTCGTTAAAAGGGGCGGCTCTCGGTGGGCCGCCCAGCGGCGGCTTCGACCAGCAATCCAATGCAAACCGGATAGTGCCGGTCTGCGCGCGTAGAGTCGCAGCGGGGGCTGCCGAATCGCTGCTCAAGTGTGCTGCCAGACGTCAAGCCTCTGCTGGAAAGCTGAGTTCAGTTTCGAAGCCGGCCCCGGGCGACGAACTGCTTTCATACCGACTCGGAAGGCGTGGGGACTGTCAGGGCAAAGTTGGCGGTGGCAATCGGACCAGACGTCCGACATTAGGAGGCGAATATGAGCATAGGTACCGTGAGCAAGCTGGAGGCGCGTTCTCATGACAATCCGGACGAAACGCGCAAGCCGGACAAAGCGACCGTCGAGGTGAACAACCTGGGTGACTTCACGATCGGTAGGTTCACGTTCCAGCCGGGATGGAGCTGGTCGTCTTCGATCAAGCCGGTGGCAAAGACCGAGCACTGCGAGAAGACCCACGTCGGATACTGCGTCTCAGGCCAATTGGAGACGTGGATGACCGACGGTACGCGGATCACAATCAGGCCGGGCGACTCATACACGATCCCGCCGGGGCACGACGCCCGCGTCGAGGGTGATGAGCCGTTCGTCGGCATCGAGTTCGCCAGCGCCGCGACGTTCGCCAAGAGCTGAGACCGGACCGGCGCGAGCCGTTCGTGAGCGATATAGGAGCACCCCGACTGGGTGCTCCTATATTTACGTGCCCGTGTGAAGGCGGAGCCCGCCACGCCGAGACGAGTGTTAGAGTCGCGCGCAACGGTCTCGGTTGAGCTGATGGAGGCTGACCGTGAGGCCCCGGGTTCAAATCCCGGGCCCCGACCACTTTCTGAATTCAGATTCGACTCATTTGCGCAGCTAACGTGATACGCCCGCTGTTCTGTGTAGTAATTCTGGAGCGATTTGCCCTCCCGTTCTCGACACCGCAGAGGTAGGATCGCGCCTCGTGTTCACCATTGAGCAGCGGGAGGCTCTCCGCGACTGCCTGCTACGGCTCGCGGAGGAGGATGAGCGCGTCGTTGCCGGAGCCGCCGTGGGCTCGCTCGCCGTTGACGAGGGCGACCGCTTCTCAGACCTGGACCTCACCTTCGGCATCGTCGACCAGGTGCCGGTCAGTGACGTGCTCAATGACTGGAGAAGCACGCTCGTCGACGAGCTCGACGCGGTGCACCTTGCCGACCTCGAGCGCGGTCCGACCATCTACCGCGTGTTCCTGCTACCGGACGAACTTCAATGCGACCTCTCGATGACGCCGGCAGCTCAGTTTCGTCCCGCCGGGCCACGATTCCGGCTTCTGTTCGGCGAGACAGCAGCGGGCGAGCCCAGGGTTGCCACGCCGGCGACCGTGGGCGACCTCTTCATTTCCACGCAGGTGGTCGCCGGGGACATCTTCGGGTGGGGCGTCATTTACGCGCTCCACGCGCGCGCGTGCATCGAACGCGGGCGAGTGTGGCAGGCCGAGCATTACGTCGGCGCCGTGCGCGACCACGCGCTCGCGCTCGCGTGCCTCGGCCAAGGGCTGCCCGCGGTGCAGGCGCGCGGCTACGACGACCTTACCGGTGAGACCCTCGCTCGATACGAGTATGCCCATGTCGGCGCGGCCGATCCTGCGCCGCTCCGCGCAGCCCTCGCCGCATCCGTCGTCGCGCTCATGCGCGAGGGCGCGGGGGCGCATCTACCGCACGCGGATACTGTCGCGCAGCGCCTTGCTGACCTTTGCTGAGTCGGAACAGACGACCCGAGCCGGCGATCAAGTCTGGCGCACAAGCTCCAATCACGGTCCCGTACAGTGAGGACGACGGGGAGACCCGTCTGTGACTGTCGATCGACACTCTGCCTCGGCCAGCACCTTGCCGGCGGCCGAGGTTAATCGGATGCAGTCATCGAGGTCGATGGCTAATGATCGGCACCACGGAACCAATCGGAGGAGACGAAATGTCTACGGACGTTGGGCAGAATCGCGTCGTGACACGGCACCTGGGCGTCGGGTCCACGGCAACAGACCTAGTGGTAGAAGGTGCCCTGCCGTCTTTCGACGGCGCAACCGCATGGCTCAATTCTCCAGC
>DATHDR010000410.1:0-3029 GCA_035318965.1 Verrucomicrobiia bacterium
CTAAGCGAGCGCGAGGGCGACGTTCATGCGGGAGTATCAAGTCCCCGGGCGCCGCACCCAGCCTAGGTGACCCAGGCGCTGCAGTAACGTTTCGTCGGCAGTTATGAAGACGGTGTCGAACGCCTCGGCAGTCGCGGCGTAGAGCATGTCGTAGACAGGATGGTTGTCGTATCGTCGCGACAATTCCCACGCTCGTTCGAGATGGCGTCGATCGCTTACGGCCTGAACAGGCAGGCGCATGAGGAGTTCATAGGCGCTGTCCGCGTCGGATCCCGTCCATCGATTCCGCCGCACTCCGCCAACCAGAGCGCTGGCGCATTCGACGTATAGCAGCTCAGGGGCGACTACCGCATCGTTCGCCCTGGTCAACCGGTGCAGAGTTTTCATCGAAGGTGACGTGGGATCTGCGCCGGGCGCGATCCAGTTGATGACGACGCTCGCGTCAACGACTGCGATGACCGCCCACCTCTTCCAGCCTGCGCCGGCGCTCCTCGATCACCAGATCGGCCGCAGACTCATGGGGTCCCCGCCGACCGCGCATGGCGGCCTCCGCCAACCTTGCCCATTCAGCGAGCGAAAGCGGTCGTTGTTCGCCTACTCCGGCCAAGGCCTCGACGTCGCCGCGAGCCACAACGAGCCGATTGCCTCGTCTTTGCGCCGACAACCGGCCGGACCAGACCCATCGACGAATCGTTTCAGCCGTGCGCCCGGCGACGCGGGCCGCAGCCTTGACGTCCAACTCGTCCGCCGGAGATGACTTCACGCATGAGATTCTACTACACCACGGACGAACCATGGAGTAGAAGTAAGCCCCCCCGGGGGAATTCGAGGCGATACCTAACAAACGCTTTTCAGGCCCTCGTGAACTTTGCGGCGTGGGTTATACCGGCTTTGTTGTGCCTCGCAGTGCGTCGCGAACAGGCTCGGCGCCCAGGAACCTGGCCGCTCGCTCGGGTGCCAACCCAGCCGCCATCGCGCGAATGATGCCGGCGGCCTCAGCCAAACCTTGCTCAGCACCCTTGTCATCGCCCCTCGCATAGAGAGCCCGGCCGAGGGCCGCCTGAGACTGCCAGCGCTGAGGCGGGCTGCCCAGGCGATCGGCCTGCTCGACCGCGAGACGGAGCTCAGGGATCGCTTCGTCCACCTTTCCCAACTCGACCAGGGCCCGCCCGAGCAGCGTCCGGCCGGCGATCTCATATTTGAGGCGGCGCACGGGGATGCTCAACTCGATCGTCTTGCGCGCCCACTCAACTGCCTCGTCTTTCTTTCCAGTCACAAGATCTATTTCCGCTCTTGCTGCCGCGAGACGGCCGCTGACCAGCCAGCGGGCCCAGCCCCTCGTGTTGGGCGAGTCCGCCCACTGGACAGCCCACGCGCTCTCTGCGGTCGCGATGTCACCTTGCAACAGAGCGGTCTGCACGAGGTCCGTCATCGCCATCGCCTTCGGCATGGTGAATCCGGGCGACGGATTGATGGCGGCGATCGAGTCCTCGGTGCGGCGCCTGGCCTCGTCCAGGTCGAACAACTCGCGGAGCGGGAGCGTGGAATAGTTCTGGAGGATCATGGTGGATCGGCCGAGCTTTCGCGCCAATTGGAGCGTCTGCTCGAACAACGCCAGGCCTTCCTCGTAACGCCCGCTCGAAGTCAGAACCATGGCCCTCAGCGACGCGCTCCTCAAGCGCGCTTGAAGACTCTGCGGGTCAGCTTCCGTCTCGGCTATTGCAGCCATCACCTCCCCGGCGTCACCCAGGCGCCCCATCCAGTACAGCTGCTCGCCAAACATGTGCTGCTGGTTGATGAGGTCCCAGTGCCGGCTGCCGGGGACCCAGGCGTCCAGAGCGCTCTGGCCCAGTTCCGCCGCACGGTCCAGGTCGCCTTCACGACCCCTCATGGCGAGGCCCTGGCTCAAGCGTGCCGTCGCGACGGTTGCAAGGTCCAGTTCGCCGATGTCTTGGGCCAGCTCCAGAGCTTCCTGCGCTCCCGCGATCGTCTCGTCGGCGAGCTCGGTCCACTCGGTTGCCCATATCCAGCCCAGCAATCCTTCGACGCGTTCACGACCGCTGAGCTCTGGAAGCAACTCCCCCAGGTCGTCCATCGCACCCTGGTAGTCGTCTAGCTTGGATCGTCCGAGCCCGCGTGCAAGGCGTATCTGCCTGGAGGTTGCTTCGTCAGGGCCGAGCTCTAGCGCCGCGTCGAAGAGCGTGACCGCCTCCTCCAACGCCCAACCAGCCAACGCCTGTTCGGCTGCGACCACCAGGTATTCGATAGCTTTGCTCGTCTCGCCAGCCTCTCGCCAGTGATGCGCCAGAAACGCGGCCAGGTCCTTCGGTGATCCGACCGCGGATTCGATGTATTTCGCGACAGCGGCATGGCGCTCGCGGCGGAGTGACCGGGGAAGCGTCGCGTAGGCAACCTCGCGGATGAGGATGTGCTTGAACAGGTACTCGACATCGCCGCGGACCGTGCTCGACGGCACCCGGCGGATGAAGTCCCTGACTTCGAGAGTCGCCAGCGCGTCGTCGAGCTCACGATGCCCGCCGAGCGCCACCAGAACGCCCCGCCAAAAAGTTCGGCCGATCACCGATGCATCCAAAAGAGCTGCCCGGGCATTGGCCGGCAGCGCGTCCAGTCGAGCGGCTATCGCCGCTCGGACTGTGGTCGGAAGGTCAGAACCCAGCTCGTGCCCCTCGGTGAGGGCTGACGCCAGTTCCTCCACGAAGAGAGGATTTCCCTCGGAGGTTTCCGCCAACCTCTCGATGGCTCCTTTGAAACCAGCCGACTTCGCCAGTAGGTGTTCCGCCAGGAGGGCAGAGTCGGCGCTTGACAGCGGTTCTAGTCCAATTGTTGTATGAGCGAACAGACCACTACCCCAACCTGGCCTGCGGTCAATGAACTCCGGCCTGGTGAGACCCACAATCATTAGCGGCTTATCCCTGATGTGAATCGCGAGATATTCGATGAGATCGAGAAGTCCTGGGTCCGCCCAGTGCAGATCCTCGACGATGACAAGCAGCGGTTGGATCGAAGCA
>DATHDR010000411.1:0-9441 GCA_035318965.1 Verrucomicrobiia bacterium
TCCTGAAGCGAAACCAATCGTATTTGAGGTAGTCCTAATTCCGCCTCCCCTTCCGGCCGGGCGCGAAGCGCCGGGCCACCTTCCCCACAGGTGGGGCAGGGACGGACTCATCCATTGACTGGATTGAAGGTCGTCGTGGACGGATCGGGGCTCGAGCGGCCGCGTGCCGGTGTCGGCGTTTACACCACGCAGATCCTGCACGCGATGTCGGTCGACCGGCCCGACTGCCGGCTCACCGTCTTCGGTCCGCCCGGCGCGTTCGTCCACGTGCCCAACAGCAGCTACCGGCCGATTCCACGCACGCGCTTTTTCGGCCGCCACATGCAGTGGCCCGCTCGCATCAGGCAGCTGAAACCAGATGCATTCTTTGGACCTGCGGGCGTTCTGCCGCTCGGCGACGTCGGCAGCCCGTCGGTGATCACAGTCCATGACCTCGCCATCTACCGCAATCCCCGATGGTTCCCCGGCCGCCAGCCCCTCAGCACGCGTTACGTGGTGCCGCGGTCGGTCCTACGCGCTGACGTCGTGATCGCAGTCTCGGAGCACACCGCGGACGACATCGTCGAGATCTTTGGCATCCCGCGGTCGCGGATCCAGGTTGTGCCCCACGGCGTCGCCCCCAGCTTCACGCCGATGAGCGGCGCCGACCTCGCGGCCGCACGGGCGCGGCTGAAGCTGCCCGAGCGGTTCATCCTCTTCGTCGGCACAGTCGAGCCGCGTAAGAACCTCGAGACGCTGCTGGAGGCCTGGGCGATGATGCGCGACCGGCCGGACCTGGTGGTGGTCGGCGCCTGGGGCTGGCTGTTCGAGCCGATCCGCGAGCGGATGGCGCGCCTCGGCTCTGGACTGCACCACATCGAGGGGCTCGACCCGGCCGACCTGCCGGCCGTCTACAACCTGGCTCGCGTGCTGGCCCACCCCGCCTGGTACGAGGGCTTCGGCTTACCGCCGCTGGAGGCGATGGCTTGCGGCACGCCGGTCGTGGTCTCGGAGCGATCGAGCCTACCCGAGGTGGTCGACGACGCCGGCCTCGTGGTCAATGCCGCCAGCCCGAACGATTGGCGAGAGGCGCTCGAACGGGTCATCGGGGATACCGACCTGGCAGCCGACCTCAGGCACAGGGGCATCCTGCGCGCCGCTCAGTTCAGCTGGTCGCGCGCGGCAAGCCTCACCTGGCGGGCGATCGATCGCGCCGTCGGGCCGCGCGCCTGAATCCGCTGGCTGAGATGCCGCTGGTCAGTTTCATGATTTCGCCTCCAGGAGCTCTCGAATGACCTCGGCCACACCGGCGGCCGTCTTTTCCCACGTGTACTTGCGCGCCCGAGCTCGCGCCGCGCGTCCAAGGCTTGTGCGGAGCTTCTCATCGCCGAGTGCGACCTCGAGCACTTTGGCCAGCTGCTCGGGGTCCGATGCGTCGTGGACGTAAAGAGCGGCATCGCCGCCGACCTCGGGTAGGGAGGAGGACTTGGCCGCAACGACCACCTTGCCGCGGGCCATCGCCTCCAGCACGGGAAGCCCGAAACCTTCATAAAGGCTGGGCACCACGATCGCGTCCGCCTGCTCGTAGAGCAGCTCGAGCGTCGCCTGATCGACCCTCCCGAGCACGCGGCAGTGGGTTGATGCACGCAGCTTCGCCGCCAGCGCCGCGTCCCTCTCGGGGCCGGCGACCACCAGGGTGACCCCGTCCAGCCGCTCGACGGCGGCCAGCGCGGCGGCCTGGTTCTTCCGGGCTTCTATGCGTCCAACCTGGAGGACGAAGCCGCCGTTCAGCCCGAGCTCTGCCAGGCGCGACGCGGGAGCCGGCAAAAGAGTCGGCGGCGTCGCGCCGAGCGGCACCACGCGAATCCGGTCCTCTCGGACGCCATACGACGAGACGAGGTCTGCCTTGGTGGATTCCGAAACCGTGATGAGGAGCCGGCACCGCTGCACCGCCCATCGGGTGGTGAGTCGCAGGTAAGCCCGCTCGCTCGTCGAGTAGGCGTGAGGGTGTCGCAAGAAGGCGAGGTCGTGGACCACCGTCAGCACCATCCCAGGCCACGCAAACGGAATGGCGTGTGCAGGAACGAAAAGCAGGTCCGGGCGGGCGCGTGCGAGAGCGACAGGCAGGCGGACCTGGGACCAGAGCCTGCGGAACGGGAGGACCATCACGTCGAGGCCCAGCCCCGCGCGCGGACGCGACGCGTAGAAGCGGAAGTTGATTTCGGGCGCCGCCGCCGGCAGGCGCGAGCAGACCTCGCGTGTGTAGACCTCCGTGCCGGTGATCACGGAACGGGTCGCGGGGTTGACGTCGACCGCGATCTTCTTCAACTCCGTACGACCTTAAGCTATCGACGATGCTGACCATTGTGCGAGGGGCTGCGCTCCTCCTGACGGTGATGGCGACCGTTTACATGCTCCAATCCGGCCAGCCTGTGGTCGTCCATTTGGCGTCGCACATCCGAATTTCCTACGCGCCGTCGCCGACCTTTGGCCGCGAATACTTCGTATCGCGGGTGGACGTCGTGCCCCTGGGCCGAACGAACATCACGCTTCCGATCCTGATGTACCACTACATTCGCCAGCCGCCCTCGATGCGGACCGACTTGCTTGGCTACAAGCTTTCTGTCTCGCCCGCCGACTTCGCCGCGCAGGCCGATCTGCTGCGGGCAAATGGGTATCACTCTGTCGACCTGGACGACATCCGCGCGTACTTCGCGGGCCGAGAGCCGCTGCCCTCGAAGCCGGTGGTCATCACATTCGACGACGGATATTCCGACCTGTTCACCACCGCCTTGCCCATCCTCGCGGAGCACAAGTTCAAAGCGGTCGCGTACATCGTGAGCGGCTTCGTCGGCCGGCCGGGTTATGTCACCTCAGACCAGGTCCTGCAGTTGGACCACAGCGGAATCGAGATCGCCTCGCATACCGTCAACCACGCTGACCTGGCGCGCTCCTCAGCCGGCTCGACGATGCGGGAGCTGGTTGATTCGAAGCGATGGTTGGAGCATCTCCTCGGCCACCCTGTGATCGACTTCGCCTACCCGTCGGGAAAGTTCAACGCGCAGGTCGTGGCGGAGGTTCAACAAGCCGGGTACGAGACGGCGGTTACCACGATGGACTCAGTCGAACACAGCCTCGCGGACCGTTACACGTGGACGCGCGTGCGTGTTGGGGGCGGCGAGTCGATGGCCGACTTCAGCCGCAACCTCGGCACGCCGATGCCGTGCAAAACCATCACCGTCCTCCACATCGAGTAGTGCCCGCGACACAGGCGCGGGTCCTGGGGGTGAGAGTCGACTGCCTTGACATGGGCGCTGCGCTCAGGCGTGTCGAGGAGTTTGTCGACGCCGGCGGGCACCACCAGGTTGCAACCGTCAATCCCGAGTTCGTGATGAGCGCGCAAAGGGACCCAGAGTTTTCAAAGGTGCTCGAGTCGGCAGACCTCTGCCTGGCCGACGGCACTGGGGTGGTCTGGGCCGCTCGGCGCCAGGGGTGCGAGCTCAGCGGACCCGTCCCCGGCGTCGACCTGATCCCGCCGCTGGCCGCCCTTTGCGCCCGCCGGAGTTTCCGGCTTTTCCTGCTGGGCGCCTCACCGGGCGTCGCGGCAGCGCTTGCCACGCGCTTGCGAGCTGAGCATCCGAGCCTCGATGTCGCGGCTCATTCGGGATCGCCGGATCCGTCCTCCGATGACGAGACCCTACGCCTGATCCACGTGCATAGAACTCAGGTCCTACTCGTGGCGTTCGGGGCTCCAAAGCAAGACCTGTGGATCGCTCGATTGAAGGACAGGCTCGGTGTCTCGGTCGCGATCGGCGTCGGTGGCGCCTTCGACTATCTGACCGGGCGGGTGCGGCGTGCTCCAGTGTGGATGCGGAGAGCCGGACTTGAGTGGCTGCACCGGCTTGCCAACCAGCCGTGGAGGATCCGCCGCATGGTCGTCCTGCCCGCCTACGCGATCAAGGTTCTCAGCGCGGGCAAGTAGGATGGCGGATCGTGCTCAGCATCGTCGTCCCCTGCTACAACGAGGAGCAGCGGCTGCCCCGCACCATCGAGCAGGTCGAGAGGTACCTCGACGATAAGAACCTCGACTACGAGCTGATCCTGGTCGATGACGGGAGCACCGACGGCACACGCCTGATCATGGACGCCGCCGCCGAGCGCAATCAATTCGTGCGGCTGGAGGCGCTGCCGCAAAACCGCGGTAAGGGCCGTGCGCTTGCTGAGGGCGTCGCGTCGGCCAGAGGTTCGGAGATCCTCGTCACGGACGCGGACCTCTCGACTCCGATCGAGGAGCTCGAGAAGCTGCAGGCTCAGCTTGACCAGGGCGCCGGCGTGGCAATCGCGTCGCGGGCCCTGCGTGCTTCGCGAGTCGAGGTGTCGCAGCCTATCTACCGCGTGCTGATGGGCAAGGTTTTCAACCTCCTGGTCCAGGCCGTGCTGCTGCCCGGGATCTGGGACACGCAGTGCGGGTTCAAGCTCTTTCGCGCTGATGTCGCGCACGACGCTTTCAGCCGGCTGACGACCGATGGGTTCGGCTACGACCCCGAGGTCCTTTATCGCGCCAAACAGCTCGGGGTGAAGATCGCGGAGGTGCCGGTGATATGGCGCAACTCGGCTCCGACCAAGGTGAGCCCGATCAAGAGCTCAATCGACATGTTCAAGCACGTCGTGAGGGTCAGGTTCCGTTCGTGACCATCACGGAGCGGAAGACGCGGCCGACTGAGGTCCTGGTGGTCATGCCGACCTACAACGAGGGCCAGAACCTCGAGAAGGTGGTCGCCGGAGTGCGGCATTTCGGCCACGACGTTTTGGTCGTCGACGACGCTTCGCCCGATGGCACGGGAGAGATCGCCGACCGGTTGGCGGCGGAAGACTCCGGCGTGCGCGTGCTGCACCGGCCGCGAAAGCTCGGCCTCGGCAGCGCCTACGAGGACGCGTTCCGGATCGGTCTGAGCGAAGGCTCTGCTCTCTTCGTGGAGATGGACGCGGATGGTTCGCACCTGGCCGCAAACCTGCAGGACATCGTCGACGCCGCGCGAGGGTGTGGTGGACTGGCGATCGGCTCTCGCTACATTCGGGGCGGCGAGATCACCGGTTGGCCTGCGCATCGGTGGCTCCTTTCTTGGGCCGCCAACATCTACTGCCGCGTGCTGCTGGGGCTGCCGACCCATGACTGCACGTCCGGCTACCGCTGCTACACGCGCGAGCTGCTGCTGCAGATCGGCCTCGACCATGTCGTCTCGCAGGGATATTCGTTCCAGATCGAGATGGTGCACAGGACGAGGCAGCTGGGTTACCCCGTGGTCGAGATACCGATCCAGTTCGAGGACCGGGTGGCAGGCGCTTCGAAAGTGTCGCGAGGCGAAGTAAGGCGAGCGCTGTGGACGGTCCTACGCCTTAGTCTGGCCCGGCGATGAAAGACGCGGCAGCACCCCCTCTCTCCATCGGGGAGAGGGTCGGAGAGAGGGGCTTGAGCTGGAACACGCGCCTAAATGAGTGGCGCATCCCTCTGATCACCGGCCTCGTCCTCGCCGCCGTCACCGCCCTGCCCTACGTCTATGCCTACGCCGTCGAGCCGCCCGGCCACGTCTTCATGGGCTTCTTCTACCTGGGCGACGACGCCAATACGTATCTCGCCAAGATGCGCCAGGGCTGGGAGGGGGCGTGGGCATGGCAGAACCGCTACACGACGGAGTCGAGCCCGACCGCGTACCTCTTCATGTTCTGGATCGTGCTCGGCCACATCGCCGCGCTCTTGAACCTCCCGCTCATCGTGACCTTCCACCTCGCCAGGGTGGCCGCGGCATTCGCGCTGATGGCAGCTGCGTGGTATGCGATCTGCCACTTCATCGAGGACAGATCCGCCCGGAAGTTCGCATTCTTCTTCCTCGCGGTCGGTCTTGGGATGGGATACGTGATCCAGGCGCTCGGTCAGCCGGTGATCTTCGGCCATCAGACCGACACGCTCGACTGGCGTATGCCGGAGCTCACGGCTTTCTATTCATTGCTCGCGCTGCCGCACTTCGCATGGTCAGCGGTGTTTGCCGCGGCCGGGATCGCGCTCACGCTCAAGGCCATCCAGCGGGGGAGCCTCGTGCTCGGGGTGCTCGCCGGCCTCGCCTGGCTGGGCCAGGCCTCGATCCATCCACAGATGCCGATCCTGATGGGAGGCGCAACCGCGGTCGCCCTCCTCCTCCGCCCGGCCGCACCGCGCGGATGGATCGCGGGCGCGCTCGCCTTCGCCATTCCGGCGCCCTACATCCTTTATTCGTATCTCGCCTTCGTCGGCAACCCCGAGGTGCAGCGCTGGACCTTCCATTCCAAGAACGCGCTTCCCCCGGAGACGATCAGCCTGCTGTTTGCGATCGCGCCCCAGCTCCTGCTCGCCCTGACCGGCCTGCCCGGAGCCCTGCGCCGGCGCACACGCGAGGATCTTTTCCTGCTGGCCTGGCTCGTGCTTCTCGCCGTGATCCTTTACCTGCCGAACCCCGCAGGCGACCTGAGGCGGCGGTTCCTGGACGGCCTATTTCTTCCGCTGGTGATTCTCGGCGCGCGGGGGATGTACGAGACGATCCTCCCGCGCTTGCGGAGCGCGCGCGCGAAAGCGCTGGTGCCGTTCTCCTACGTTTGCTTCGCCGCGATCGGCAGCGCCTTCCTGGTCCTCGCGCCGCTTGCGGTCGCGGGTCAGCCTCAGTACACCACCACACGGGCTCAGTACGACGGGCTCAACTGGCTCGGCGGCCAGCCCACCGGGCACGTGCTCGCGATGCCGGGGGTCGGTCTTTACATCCCCGCATACAGCGGCGACACCGTGTACGTCGGCCACTACGACGAGACGTTCGACTATCTGAACAAGACGCAGACCGCGCTCGCGGTCCTGACCGGAAAGGCCGACGTCGAGCAGTTCATCCAGCAGAACCACATCCGCTACGTGGTCTGGACCATCGACCTGAAAACACCGCCGCCCCCCGCGCTGGGCGCGGCCTCCTACGACACTCCCGACTTCAAGATCTGGCGCATCTACTGATGCACGGACCGGATGTAGATCACCGCCACTGAGTCCTGGTAGGCCAGCGTCCAGTCGGACTGGGTCGCCAGGACGTTGGCGAGCGCCTCGCCCCGGTTGTACACGACATAGTCGACCTGGTACTGGTCGAGCACCTGCTTCCAGTCGGACCGCAGCGTCTGCACATCCTGATACTGGTTAAGCAGAGGGTCGCCCATGAGTGCGGCTTCGCCGAAGATGAAGACTCTCCGATTGGGGTCAGGGTAAAAGCGATAGGCGAGGTAGCCGCCCCAGCCGTACTGGTTGTACATCCTCGTTCCGACCTCTGGATGTGCGGCGAGCCAGTCGGCGGCGCCGATCGGGTAGCTCGACTGGTCAAGGCTGCGCTGCCTTGCCACGCTTGTGCTGTCCGCGATGCGCAGCGTGGTTGCGGCGGCGATCACCACCAGGACGATGGCGGTCACGACCGCAAAGACTCTGCGCGGCGGAAGCCCGAGCTTCCAGCCTCGAGCGGCCGACAGCTCGTTCCAGTAAGCCGAATAGCAGTTGATCATCACGGGCGTGGCGACCGCCACAAACAGCGCAACGTTGCGGACCGATTGAAGCGCGAGTCCGAGGCCCAGCAGGGTGAGCAAGAGCTCGTAGATGGAGGGGCGGTGCAGGGCGAACCCGACGATGAGCAGAAAGATCATGGCCTCGAACGGCCGCAGGTAGACCTGATGGAAATCGGGTGAGAACCACTCGACGATCAGCTTCTGCTGGGCGATGCTGCCCTGCGTCTGGAACGGATAGGGGTAGAGGCTGAGGCCGTGCGGGGTGGCGGCCACCGCGAGAACCGAGAACGCAGTGATGATGGCGAGGAAGCGGACATGCGCCCGGTGGGCCGGGTTCTCCCGATCCCACACCCAGCCGATCAGCTCAGCCACCAGCGCGACTCCGAGCCAGGCGAAGCCGATCACCCACCCGCCGTGCAGGTTGGCCCACAGGACCATGACGAGTGGGAACCACTGGATCGCGCGGCTCCGGCCGCTGAGGTATCCCTGCAGCCAGTACAGCTCGAGGCAGCTCAAGAAGAATGTGATCATCTGGGCGCGCGGGCCCCAGATCGGTGAGCCGGCGATGGCGCCGATCGCCAGGCCGACGCCGACGATCACCCACGGCCGGCGGCGCACCTGCCGGTAGATGATCCAGAAGCCGGCCCAGGTCAGAAGGCCGAACGCAAGGCTGAGGCCGACTGTGCCCGCCCCCCTGTACACCAGCCACATCAGGATCTCGGTCAGGTATTCGTGGTCGGTCCAGACGTGACCCGGAACCGTGTACGTGAAGATGTCGGTCGAAGGCAGTTTTCCGTTGTCGAGCATCCAGCGGCCGATGCGGAGGTGCCACCAGAAGTCGGGGTCCTGCTCGCCGGCCATGAAAAGCGAGAGGGTCACGATCATGACGCCGCCAAGCAACAGCGTCCTTGCGCTGAGCCGCTCGGTAAGCGTCAGCTGCGCGCCTTGAGGGGGTTGGGGAAGTAGCGCGGCACGCGCAGGGCGTAAGCCGGGTAGTCGTTGGGAAAGGCGCGCGCGAGGACCCGTTCCTCCCATCGCATTCGAAGAAGCTCGCACACGACGAAATAGAGGATCAGGAGCGCGCTCGGCCAGCCGGCGGTCGCGAGGTTGATGCCGATCGCCGTCACGATCTCGCCCAGGTAGACGGGGTGGCGGCTGAGCGCATAGGGACCTCCGGTGACCAGGCGGCGAGCCTCAGGGACGATGGAGAACGAGCGGCGCAGGTACGCGAGGCCCCATACGGAGTAAGCCAGGCCGGCGGTGGCCAGGAGGTCGGCGACGAGCACCAGGCCCTCGCGATGGGAGCCTCCCGGCAAGAAGGAAGCTGCGATCGCCGAGAACGTGCCCGTGAAGGCGATGAACACGACCGCCGCCCGCTGGTCGGTGCCGACTTTGGGCAGCCGGGTGCTGTACAGGATCACCAACATCGTGAAGTAGGCCAGCGCGAGCAGCTGCTGGATGACGAACAGATAGTCGGAAGGCTGGTGAATGGAATGGAGGCTGTCCGAGACGAACAGCAGCTGGCGGGCCAGGAACAGGCTGAAGAACAAAGCCGGCAGCAGGCGGCTGAAGACGAGGTCCCGCCAGTACGCCCCGGAGCGCTTTTGCACATGGTCTGCGACGCTCGAGGCGGTCATTCCCGGCGAGATTATCTTCTGGGCCGCCGCGCAGGGCGCGGTTTGAGCGCCCGGAAACGAGAGCGGGGCTAGCTAGCCCTTGCCTTCGAGCTCCTTGCGCAGCGCCTCGAGGTGCCGGCGGTTCAAGCCCTTGATCATCACGCGCATGAGCGGCGCCATCAGCGAGCCGAATCCACGCGTTTCGGGATGCGGGTTCAGCGTGACAAGGGTGCCCTCGGGGACCGCCTCGACCCGGTAGCCGCCGTTCGGGCGGATCATCCCGACC
>DATHDR010000412.1:0-7198 GCA_035318965.1 Verrucomicrobiia bacterium
GTCACACTGAAAGGCTCGCAGGGACTGGTCGAGCCGGCGTGGCTGGCGTCGCCGTTATAGCTGGCCTGGAACGAGTAGGAGCCCGCAGCCAACGTGGACTCGGTGCTGGACTGGGTGCCCACGGCGACGGTCCCCGCGTCGGAGCCATCCCCCGCACAGGTGCCGTTGCTGAAAAAGGTGTAGCTAACGGTACCCGTCGCGCCGGCACTGACGGTGGAAGTGTCGTAGGCGGATGCCGGCGCTACCTCAGTCCCCGCCCAGGTGTCTGCGCAGCTCTTCCTGGCGCGCAGCGGCGCGAAACGCGTAGGCGGCCCGGTCCATCGCAAGCTCTCTGCGCAGCGAATCTGCCAGGCCGGACGGCTGCTGAGCGCTGAGAGCTTGAAGGTCTGCCGAAGCCTGGCTCATGGCCAGCTCGGCGGCGATGATGCGAGCTGCCTGGTGAGGTGGATTCGGAATCAGGCCAGGGTCCTGCGCGTGGACCGCCGCGAGGTTTGCGGGCAGCGACATCGCCAGCGCAGTGAGCGCTGCCGCTGCGACTCGAATCAGGCCGACTCCGACACGGCCGCGATCGGAGCGCGCTGGTCGGGGACCATCGGCAGGTCCGGCGGGTAGGGATCGGCCGCCGTCGGTTCGCGCAGGCCAACCGAGTCCAGCAGCCCGCTGATCTCGTCACCGACCAGCTCGCCCTGCACGATCAGCGCCTCGGCCGCCTGGTCGATCGCCTCCTTGTTGACGTTCATCAAACGCCAGTCGTCGATGTAGGCCGCACCCAGGAGCTGCGCCACCACACGGCGGCCCCGTGGATTGCTCAGCACGGCGCCCTGCCACGTGCCCTGAGCGTGCAAGCCGGACGGAATCTCCGCGACCGAGATCAGCTGCTCTCCGATGTTGATGGCCTTCGTCGACATCTCGGGTGGCAGCTTGTCGGGTCCCATGCCGATGGTGCCGACCATCCGGCACGCGATGGCCGTCGCGCTGCTCAGATCACCGAAAACGCCGCTTGTGTTCTCGCCGTAGAAAACGTGCTCGCACGCGAGCGAGCCCAGGAAGTGCCGGAGGTCCGCCGCGAGCTGTGAACGGAACTCCAGCCACTCCTCCTCTTGAGGCAGCGACTTGTGATATCCGCCGATCTCGCCGTGCGTAGTCGCGCGGCGCCTGATGGAAAGGCGCACATGCGAGTGGTCGGTCTTGAAGAAATGCGAGGCAACCGCATGACCGAGCTCGTGGCGCGCGACGGCGATCTTGTCGCGCTCGGTGTACTCGACCGGGATCGCGAGCCCCGCTTCAACGTTGCCCATTGCTTCGCGGATGTCTTTCCAGTTGAGCGCCTCGCGTCCGTCGTTGAACGCGTAGAGCAGCGCCAGCGATAGCACCTGCTCGATGTCGGCGGGCGAGTACTGCTCCGTGATGCGGGCGAACTCCTCACGACGGCTTGGCGTGTCGAGCGACGGGTCGTGCTGCTTCTTGTCGAAGTACAGTGCGGCGATATCCTTCCGGTCCTCGCGGTTGGGGAGGCGGAAAACGATCTGCCGCCCGAACCGGCCGGGGCGGGTGAGCGCCTCGTCCATGACCGACGGTCGGTTGGTGGCGCCGATGAACATGATGTTGTAGGCAGGCGCTTTCAGCGCGGGTATGCGCAGCTGCAATCGCGTGCCGTTGAAACCAATGACACGGGGAATGAACAATCCATCGAGGGTGAGGTTGATAAGGCCGCGCAGCTGGCGAACGATAAATCCAGGATTGTCGATGCCGTCCATCAGGACGAGCAGCATGTTGAGCCCGAGCTGGCCGCCGCCCATCATGCCCATCATTCCGCCCATCGCACCGCCGCCCTGCCCGGAGCGGCGCTGACCGAGGGCGTCGATCTCGTCGATGAAGACCACGCACCCGCCCCAGACCTTCGCGCGCTTGCGGGCGGCGCGGACCATGAGGTAGACGCTCAAGGCGTCGATGCCCAGGAACATACCCGCGAACGAGCCGCCGTTTGCGATGTAGATCGGAACATTGAGCGTCGACGCTATTCCCTTGGCGAGCATCGTCTTGCCGGTGCCGGGCGGTCCGACCATCAGCACGCCCCGTTCGCGCTTGCCGCCCGCCTTGACGAACATACGGCCGTGCTCGATGAGGTCGAGGATGCGGCGCATCTCGGTGACCGCCGCTTTCTGGCCGCGCACATCATCGATCTTCACCCCGAAGTTGGCGTCGTCCGGATTGATGATCGTCTTGCCGATGCGCGTGTAAATGTAGAACGGGCCGAAGAACAACAGGAAGTTGGCGCCGAGCAGGAAGAACAGGTAGATGAGCTGGGTGAAGACCTGCTGCAGGAGCACCGGAAGCACCGCGAGCGCTTCGTCGGGCAGAAGGTTGAACACGAAGTACATGACCGAGAAGTAGATAGCGGGCACTGCCCCGATGAAGATGGCGCGCTTCCAGAAGATCGCGCGATTTGTTTCGACAGTTCGCTTCATCGTGTCGCTCTCGGCCGTGAGCCGTTCTCGCACGATCAGCGAGCGTCGCGCCATGCTCAGGATTCCGCGGCACAGCAGCATCGCGAGGATGGCGTAGGCAAGCGACCATCCGATGCCCAGCTGTAGGTAGATGAGTGCGAAGGCGAAAGCCGAGCTTCCAACGAACAGCGTGAAGATCCAGAAGATGATCACGGCGGGTTATTCACTATACGGCCCCTGGTTTCAGCAGGCCTCCTTCGCATCGCGAGCAGCACGACCATCGCGATCCCGACCGCGACGACCAGGTCACCCGGGCTGTACGCCTCACGCAGCACCCGCTCGAGCGGGCCAGGCAGAGCAATCCAGTCGGCGAGCCAGTTGAGTTGAGTGCCGGAACCCATGAGGATGTACTGGCCGACCTGCCCGCGCTGCACAAGTTCGCCCGCCAGCCCAGGCGCGACGGGCATGCGCCCAAGGTTCGCAGCGATCACGAAGAGGTTGACGGCCGAGCCGGCGGCGACCAGCCAGATCCCGGGTAGCCGGCCGATGTGCCAGATCGTCCAGGCGAGAACCGCAGTCAGCGCGGCGACGTACGCCCACCGACTTGCATCGAGTCGGGTAAACGGAGGAAGGATCGTCGCCACTCGCACGACCAGGGCGGCGACGAGGAGCCACGGCCATCGAAACCGCAGCCGGGCAAGGTTTGCGATTTTTCCGCCCGTGACGAAGCCGCCGACGAGGCCGATCGCCAGCGCGGCCACCCAAAGCACTATTCAGTCGCGAGTCTTGAGGCGGCTCCGGCCAGAACCTTGACACCGATTGGCAGCGCCTCTTCATCGATGCGGAATCCTGGCGAGTGATGGGCGGGAGGGGGCTCGCCTTTGGGCATCGCGCCGAGCATGAAATAACAACCGGGGATTCGAGTCAGGAACTCGGCGAAATCATCGCTCACTGTCAGCGGCCGGCCGAGGATGCTTGCCTTGTCTCCGATCAGCGAGTGTCCAACCTGGAGCACGGTTTTGGTTATGTTCGGCTCGTTCATCAACGGAACCGTGCCGTGCACAAGGTCGAGCTTGGAATCCACGTCGAACTCGCTGTCGGTCTCGCGCAGCAGGTCGTTGAGGCGGTCGAGCGCTTGCCCACGCAGTGAATCGTTGAATGTGCGCAGGCTGCCCTTGACCAGGACGCCACGCGGAACGATGTTCCATGCACCGTCGCTCCTGATGTCGCCGACTGTGGTGTGACACTGCACGCCGTCTAGCTCGAGACCTTCGACGATGGTGTGCAGCCGCTCGATGAAAAAAGCCTGCGCGGCGAGAACGTTTCCGCGCCGGCCCATCATGCCGCCATGTCCTCCGGGTCCTGAAAAACCGATCTCGAACGCGTCGGATCCGGCCCACATCAGCCCTGGCCGTGAGATCACCGTCCCGGACTCCATGAAGCTCGTCACATGAAGGCCGATGACCGAGTCGGGGTGATGGTCGTCGAGCAGCCCTTTGGCGATCATCGCCTTCGCGCCTTCGACGATCTCTTCGGCGGGCTGGAAGACGAAGAGATAGCGGCCGCGGATGTCCCAGATGCGATCGACCAGCGTGCGCGCTACTCCGACCATGATCGCCATGTGCGCGTCGTGGCCGCACGCATGCATGCGACCGTCCGTCCGCGATGAGAATTCGACGCCCGACTCTTCATGTATCGGCAGGCCGTCGATGTCCGCACGCAGCATCACGGTCTTACCCGGCTTGCCCGTGTCGAGCACCGCGACGACCCCGGTTTCCGTCGGGCACGGTTTGATCTCGAGGCCGAGCTGGCGGAGTCGTTCTGTGAGCTGGCGGCTCGTCTCGTGCTCGCTGAAGCTCACCTCGGGATGACGGTGAAAATGTCGCCTGAGCTCGATCACCTCATCGAGGACCGACCGGCTCGGCAGCGGGGATGTCGCGTGGTCTTCAGTCAACTATGGCGACCAGGTTGTAACCGCGGGCGGTCGCGCGCACGAAGCTCGCGCCGAGGCCTGACTCCAATGTATCGAGGCGCCGCCTCAAGGTCAGCAGCGCCGAATGCACCGTCGAGTGAGCCGCGTTGCTTCGAAACAGGCCGGCGTCGATCAGGTCACGCGCTGTCGCAGGCTTGGAGCCCTGGGCAAGAAAGAGGACCAAAGCCGCCTGCTGCTGGGTGAGCTGCACCGACTCATTCCCGAGCGTGACGGTCCGGCGCGTGGGATCGAACCCCAGCCTGCCGAAGCGGTAGCTGCCTGGGCGTCCGGTTCCGCGCTCGACGAGACGAGCCGCGAGGTCGGAGTAGATGTGCGCCATCGGCACGTTGCCCTTGACGAAATAGGAGCTTGCGCCCAGCTCATACGCCTTGCGAATCGCGGCGGAGTTGACCTGGGCAGCAGAGAGCACGATCACAGGCAGCCCGGGATGATGCTGGCGGATCCACTCCAGGAGCTCGAAGCCGGAGTCCTCACCCTCGTCGAGAACCAGGTCGAGCAGAACGGCAGCCATACGCTCACGCTCAAGCAGCTCACGCGCCTCCGGCGCCGACGCCGACACCAACGGTCGGTAGCCCAGGTCGTGGAGGTCGATCCGCAGCTGTTGTTGCATTGCAGCCTCGTCTTCGACGACCAGCACCGCCGAACCGAGCACCTCCGCGGGTCGGTAAACCTCGAGTCCGGGGGGCAGTGGCGGCAGCCGGACCTCACGGGAGCGCGACGTACTATCGGCCTTTCCCATGACACTCCGATTTTCCAAGGGACCCACCTACTTTATTCTTTACGATTATTGGCTGAAGATAAACATACAGGTACGATTGGACCGGCGCATACTGCCGTCCGGGCCTGGATCGGATCGGAAAAACAAAGGGGTAGGGTTAGGTATGACTTGGAGACTCAAGGTTCAGCGTGCGGCCTTCGCATTCATGGTGCTCGGTCTGCTGGCGCTTGCATCAGGCGCCAACTGGGTTGATGCACTTTCATCGCTGGACTGGTAACGCACTAGGACTCTGAGATTCGGCGCTCTCGGGAGCGCCGGATCGCAGGTGGCAGCAGGGCGTAGAGATCCGCCCTGTCAATCGCTTTGCTCATGTAGCCGACGACATCAGGGTCGTCGGTCCCAGAGGGGAAGACGGGGTAAGCGGTGTAGAAGATGACCGGCACCTTCTGCCCGCGCGCCCTCAGTTCGTTGAGCAGGCCCCAGCCGTCCATCGGCTCGGGCAGCATAAGGTCGATGATCGCCACCTCCGGCTGATCTGACTGCGCGCGCTCGAGCGCCTGGTCGGCGTCCTCGGCCATGGAAACCTTGTAGCCAAGCATCCGGAGATCGGTTTCCAGGATCACCCGCCACGCTCGCTCGTCATCCACCACGAGCACGGTTGAGCCCTTTAGATCCTCTGGCGTTGGTGCGATAGGTTTGGGCGGTGTGAAGGGCACCGGGTTAGTGTATCGGTGGCAATGCCGAGTTCAGCCCGGCCGGGCTCGAGATCCCATTCCGCATCCAGGCCGCCCAAGCGCGCCCAAACACGGCCCAAGGCCGCCCCGCGCAAGTCCAAGAACGGAATTGGCCCCTCCGCTGCCGCCCTGGTTCACGAGCTGGGGAGCTGCGTCACCGAGGCCGACCTGGTGCAGGTGCTCTATCGAGGCCTGCATCCGCGCTTCGGCTACGAGGTCATCCTGCTGCACGTTCTGGAGCGTGAGGGTTGGTATCGCTCGCTGCCCATCGACTCCGGTGTCCTCCAGGACGTCCGCCGCCGTCCGCTGCGCGAATCCGCTTATGCCAGGCAGTACGCAAATCCTCATACCACGGTGCTGCCGGTGGAGGCGAAGCGCCAGGAGGTGGGCAAGGGGCCAGGAGCCGGCCGCAACGTCAAATTTGCGATCTGGGTTCCGGTCAGGCACCAGGGCGAGCTGATCGGCAGCGTCATCTATCAGTCGTATCGCAAGCGGCGGGTGCCGACGTCGGAGCCCGCCTTTCTCGACGAGGTGCATCGTCGCCTTGGAGTGCTGCTCGCCAACGCATCACTCAACGAGCTCACCCGGAACCAAGCGCGCCGGCTCGAGGCACTGAACAGCATCGCCCGAGCGATGGCCGCCACACTGGACGAGACGAGCGTGCTTGCCGGCCTGCACACCACGCTTCGCGAGCTGCTCCCCGTGGACGCCCTCGAGATGGTCGCCATGCAGGACGACGGGACGGACAGGGTGCGGCTGCTGCACATCGAAGCCGACTCGGCCCCGACCGCGCGATGGCTACCAGCCCGTTCCCCAGCCGCTGCCGCGGCGCGTGCGGTGGTCCGCGACTCGAAACCGGTCCTTGTATATCAGCCGACCTCCTCACTCTGGGTTCCGATCAAGGAGGGGGGTGTCGCCAGGGGAGCGCTGGGCATCCGCTGTTCCCGGCCGTACGCTTACGAGGACTCGACGGCCGCCTTCCTCGAGCTCGTCTCCGACGAGGTGACCCTCGCGCTGCGCAACGCGCGGAGCTACGAGGCGATCGAGGACCAGAGGCGACGGCTCGAGGTCGTCAACTCGATCGGAAGGCGGCTTGCCTCCAGCCTTGACCGCTGGTCGATCATGCGCACCCTGCGCGAGGAGCTGGCGACCTTCCTCAACTTCGACGGTTTCATCCTCGCGACCATCACCCAAACCCCGGATGGACCTATTGCCGAGGGTTATCAGTACGTCGCAGGGGTCGAGGAGGTCGTCCCGCCGGTCGCACTTGCCGTCACGGGCCCGTCTCGCGAGGCCTACGAGACTC
>DATHDR010000413.1:0-3343 GCA_035318965.1 Verrucomicrobiia bacterium
ACGCGCCCTCGCGATCCAACCCACCGTGCTCCTGCTCGACGAGCCTCTCTCGGCGCTCGACGCCAAGGTGCGCTCTCGGCTGCGCGACGAGATCCGCCGGGTGCAGCTGGAGGTGGGCACGACGACCCTCTTCGTCACCCACGACCAGGAGGAGGCCCTGGCCATCGCGGACCGCGTCGGGGTCATGAACGCGGGCCGCCTGGAGCAGCTTGACTCTCCAGTCGCGATCTACTCGCGTCCGGCCACTCCTTTTGTCGCCGAGTTCGTCGGCCTGACCAACCGCCTCGAGGGCACCGTGCGCGACGGTCAGGTCGAGGTCCGTGGAGTCAGGCTTCCTCTCGTCAAGTCCGACATGGCCGACGGCGCGGCCGTCGCCCTGGTCCGGCCCGAAGCCGTGTCGCTCGGGCCCGACGAGGATTCGGTCCCCGGCCCGCTGACCGGCACGGTGATCACCGTGGCGTTCCTGGGCGCCACCAGCCGCGTATCGGTTGACCTGGGTGACATGACGGTCCTGGCGCAGCTGCCGACCGCCCAGGCCTCGGCATATCCGGCGGGAACCCGCGTGCGGCTTGCGATCCGCCCTGACCCGGTGCTGATCGCGAGGGAAGAGAAAGCGCCGGTCGAAGCGTGAGGTCCACCCCGCGCGTTGCGCTCACCACGCAGCGCACGTTAGGTGCGGGGTCGGTGATCGGCCAGGGCACGCTCGCCGCGTATCGCGAGGTCGCCGAGCTCGAAGGCGAACCGCACGTCGTGAGGCGTGACCTGGCAGGCGACACGAGCCAGGAAGCGGTCGTGTCTCGGCGGGCGATCATCGCGATCGGCCATATCACCGACCTGCACGTGGCAGACGTGCAGTCGCCCGCGCGCTTCGAGTACATCAACCGGGAGTGGCTGGACCCTCGATTTCGAGATCTGCTCACGATGCAACGTCCTCACGAGGCGCTGACCATGCACGCGATCGACGCGATGGTTCGGACGCTGAACGCGATTGAGTCGGCTCCCGTCACCGGCGCGCCGCTCGAGCTGGTGGCGATGACCGGCGATGCGATCGACAACACTCAGCGCAACGAGCTCGTGAACTTTCTCGCGCTGTTCGACGGGGGAACCGTCGAACCGGATTCGGGCGCGCCGGGATATGAAGGAGTGCAGGCGGCCGACTGGCCTGACGACCTCTGCTGGAAGCCCGACGGAGCGGCCGATGGCGACGTCTTCCGACGAGACCTGGGCTTCCCGGAGGTGCCAGGTCTGCTGGATCGCGCTGTCCAATCATTCCAGGCCACCGGGCTCCGACGCCCGTGGCTGGGTTGCCACGGAAACCACGAAGAGGTCTGTCAAGGCATGGGCATCGTCACGCCGGCGCTGGCGAAGGCGATGACGGGGTCTCGGAAGCCGGTCGGGCTGCCGCCAGGCCTCAACCCGGATACGGCCGTCGACACGTTCATCGAGCGCCCGGAATTTTTCATGAGCGGCCCCTCCGTGGATGTGTCGCCAGACGCGAAGAGGCGGCCGATCTCTCGCGCGGAGTTCGTCGAATCGCTCTACGCCTCAGGACCGCATGGATTCACCGACCAGAACCGCCAGGAAGGCACCGCGTACTACGTGCACGACACGCCCGCAGTGAGGTTCATCACGCTCGACACCGTGTGTGCGGCAGGGGATACGGATGGGGCTATCGACGCGCCACAGCTTCACTGGCTCGAGCGGAGGCTCGAAGAGGCGCATGCGTCGTTCCGCTCGCGGGATGGATCGACCGTGCAGACTCGTCATCGCGATCGGCTGGTCGTCGTGCTCTCACACCATGGTTTCGACTCGCTTGCCAACCCAAGGTGTGAACAGAGGAACGAACAGCTCTTGGAACTGTTGCTGCGCTTTCAAAACGTGGTGCTGTGGCTGAACGGCCACATTCACGCCAACCGGATCACTCCGCGCGTCGCCCCCCAGGGCGGTCACGGTTTCTGGGAGGTGACGACGAGCTCGCTGGTCGATTGGCCGTGCCAGGCCCGCCTGGTCGAGCTCTTCGAAGCAGGCGAGGGACTGCTCGGGATCGCGTGCACCATGGTCGACCACGAGGGCACAACCCGCGGCCACGATGGGGAACCGCCCGACCTGGCAGGGCTACACCGAGAGCTGGCGGGCAACGTGCCGTCCAACGGCTTCGACTCATGGCGCCCGGGCACCCCAACAGACCGCAACGCAATCCTGCTCATGCCCTCTCCTTTCTAAAGACGCCCGCTAACCCGCAGGTCCGAAAACACACACCCCTGGCGGGGTCCCTCCCTTTTCTTTCGGCTCCCTCCCCCAGCCGACGCACCGAACCGCAGCCAGCGTGATTCGAGTTGCGTCAGCGGTCAACCCAGCCTGTTAAGGGCGGGCGCTCGAGATGAAAAAATCTTGGCCCTGTTAATGACATTGACACTAGAACATGCGTTCGTAGGATGGTCCGCATGCACAACCCGCCCGACGAGCTCGCCTTGCTCGAGGCAGCGGTCGCTCGCTTCTACGAGCAGCCGGTGCCCAAGGACGGACCGGCGCTCGCGTCATATCTCACGCGCGTGCAGCGGGTGAGCGACCGTCTCGCGGTGAAGTCCTCACAGGGTGCGGCGGCCTTCGCCGAGACCGACGAGTACGACAACCAGGGCTCGGTCTCATCCATCCACTGGATCCGGGTCAACTGCCACCTGACCGGTGGCGCCGCCGCCGACCGGGTCGCGGTCGGCCAGCAGCTGGAGAGCGTTCCCGAAAGCCACCAGAGCCTGCTCGAGGGCGAGATCGGCTTCGCCCACCTGGCCCATATCGCGCGCACCTCCGCAGCGATCGAGGAGACCGGGACCACCCAACCCTTTGACGAGATGCCGCTCCTGGAGAAGGCGCGCGACCTGACCGTCGGACGCTTCATCGACTTCTGCCATCACGTGCGCCACGCGGCCGACCCCGAGGGTTACGCGGCTCAAGAGGTGGCCGGCGTCGAAGCCCGCTCACTCTCCATGAAGACCGGCGAGGGCGGGATGGTCTGGCTGCGGGGAGTCCTGGATCCCGAAGGCGCGGCTGTGGTCCGCACGGCGATCGAGCCTCTGGCTCGCCGCAATGGCAAAGGCTACGACGCAAGCACGACCGCCGCTTCGCCGATGCCGCGGTCGAGCTCGCCCGCCGCTCGCTGGACAACGCGCTGGTGCCCCAGCGCGGCAGCGTGCGGCCGCACCTCCAGGTCACCACCACCCTTGAGACTCTGCTCCAGCGCACTGGCGCGCCGGCCGCCGACCTCGAGTTCTCACTCCCCATCTCGGCCAAGGCGGTCGAGCGGCTGGCCTGCGACTGCAGCGTCACCCGAATCCTGCTCGGCGCC
>DATHDR010000414.1:0-3757 GCA_035318965.1 Verrucomicrobiia bacterium
AGTCGATCGGCTGCCGCGAAGCCGCGGTTGTAAGCACTGAGCTGACCATCGGCCCCGAACACTGCTCGCCGACGCCGCGTTCCCCCACCGTTGCCACCCCTGGTCCGAGGATAACTTCAGACCAAAGCAGATTGTGGCCTAGGTCACGTCAAGATGCCAGTGAACCATACGTGGTTGTTGGTCTCGCGCAGTTCGGGGGTCGGGGCAAGGAGAAGAGTTCGAAGACCGTCCACTAAGGGGAGCCAACTAGCAATCTCGAATCGGCGTCCGGCGCCGGGCGGGAGGTCTCCCGGTCAGATCCCATCTCGATTAACACCAGCCATGATTGACGATCCAGCTCGCTTGGATGAGACTGGAGCGAATCCCGCCCCTCGTCAAGGTGGGTTGGGCACTCTGACGGAGGTGAGTCGGACAAATGGAACTCATCAATCCGACGATCAAGGCGTTTCGACGCGCAGCCCAGGACGATCCCGATGGCTTCTGGGCACGCGCGGCGGAGTCGCTGCCCTGGCACCGGCCATGGGATCGAGTGTTCGAATGGGATCCGGACAAGCCTGACGAGCGCGGGCGCTACTTTCGATGGTTTGTGGGCGGGCAAACCAACCTCGCCTGGAACTGCGTGGACCGCCACGTCCAGGCCGGCAATGGTGGACGGGCCGCCTTGGTGTGCGAGGACGAGCGCGGTGACCGCACTGTGCTCACCTACGCGCAGCTGCAGCACGAGGTGCGCAGGACCGCTGCCGCGCTTCGCGGGCTGGGTATCGACAAAGGCGACCGCCTCGGCATCTACATGCCGACCTGCCGTGAGGCGATCGTCCTCATGCTGGCATGCGTCCGAATTGGCGCGGTCCACATCGCTGTTTTCGCGGGCTTCGGGTCAGGTGCCCTCGGCGATCGCATCGCGATGGCTGGCGCCAAGGCGCTCTTCTGCTCCGACCTGACCTTCCGAAAAGGGAAGAACGTGCCCCTCAAAGGCATCGTTGATGAAGCTCTCGCGGAGTCCGGGAAGCACGTCGCGAACGTCGTCGTCCTCCGCCGGGGCACGGACGAGCCGCCGATGAAGCCAGGCAGAGACATCTATTGGCCGGATTTCCTCGCGCTGGGCGAGGGACAGAGCAATGAGGTCGAGTGGTTGGAGTCCAATGAGCCTGCCTACATCCTCGCCACCTCGGGCACGACCGCCAAGCCCAAGCTTGCTGTCCACACCCATGGCGGGTACCAGGTGTACATCCACTCAATGGGCAAATGGGTATTCGGCCTCGAGGAGAACGACATCTGGTGGGCGACTGCCGACATCGGCTGGATCGTCGGCCACAGCTACATCGTCTACGCGCCCCTGCTGGCCGGCTGCACTACCGTCGCCTATGAGGGTGGGCTCGATCATCCGGACGCCGAGACCTTTTATCGGATCATCGAGACGAACGGGGTCAGCGGGGTCTTCACGTCGCCGACCGCGGTCCGTGTGTTGATGAAATACGGGAGCGAGCCCGCCCGTAAGTACGACCTCAGCTCGTTGACCCGCGTCGTCTGCGCCGGCGAGGTGTTGAACGCACCGGCCTGGGAATGGTTGCAGCTGGACGTCCTCGGGGACCGCGTACCCGTGATCGACCACATGTGGCAGACGGAAACGGGAGGGCCGATCTTCGGCAATCCGTGGGGACTTGGCATGCTCCCGATCAAGCCCGGCTCTGGCGGCATCGCGCTGCCGGGCGTCGATGCCATGGTGGTGTCACCGGAGGGTGAACCGCTGGGACCTAACGAGAAGGGGATGATGGTGATCAAACGACCCTTCCCCGGGCTCACGGCTACCTTGTGGGGCGAGGTCGAGCGTTACGCGAACGATTACTGGCGACGGATCCCCGGACAAACGCTTTACCTGAGCGGCGATGCATCGTCTTTTGACGAGGATGGTTACGTCTGGTTCAGCGGACGTGCAGACGAGATCATCAAGATTGCGGGGCACCGAATTGGCACAATCGAGGTTGAAACTGCGTTCCTACGCCACTCAGGCGTGGCCGAAGCCGGAGTCACCGCCCGGCCTGACCCCATCCGCATGGAGGTGATCGCGGCCTTCGTCGTGCTCAAGAAAGGCTACGAGCCATCTGAACAGCTGAGGCGCGAGCTGCTCGAGACTGTGCGTCATGAGCTGGGTCCAATAGCCGTGATCGGCGACCTCAATTTCGTGAGCATGCTGCCGAAGACCCGGAGCGGCAAGATCATGCGCCGGGTCCTGAAGGCCGTAACACTCGACAAGGACCCTGGAGACATCTCGACCATCGAGGACGCCGGTTCCGTGCAGGACGCGCGCGAAGCATGGGAAGCCATGCGCAAGGAGATGACGATCCGCTGACCCGCGATCGTCGAAGCGATCGTAGTCCACGGCGCATCGAGTCCAGGCCTGGATCAGCGATGGTTCGTCAAAAGAAATAGATTCAAAGCGGCCCTGAGCGGGCCTTGCTAATGCTTCCGCGTTCTGCCGCGATCGCAGGAAAGGGCGTCCCACCACGTTGAAACAGGCCTATGAGGCCGAAGCTGCGAGGCCGAAAGGGGGACGGGGCCCACGCTTCCAGGCGTCCCCGCATCCATGCCGTGGCGACCATCGTTGCTCTCGCATGCTGTTTTTCCGCTTTTGCTCTGGTGATCGCGAGGCCGGACGCAGTCGCCGCGTCACCCGACCACCCGTCGAGAGGCCACCAGCGCACTGCTCCAACTCCAACACCATCTTCATCACCGGCGCCCACGTCGTCACCGTCTCCCTCACCGACACCGACGCCATCGCCAACCGCCACAGGGTTCGTATCACGCAGTGGAACCTCACTCATGCTCAACGGGCAGCCGTACAGGTTCACGGGCGTAAACGCTTACGAAGCCGCGACCGACTGGGACGTCAACGCTGGATGCGGTCAGATGCTCACCGACCAGGACATGACGAACCTTTTCGTCAACAGCCTCCACTCAGGACAGGTCGTGCGGTTCTGGGCGTTTCAAGCGCTCGCCACGAACAACAAGACAAAACTGCGAGACTGGACAGGTATCGATCGGGTGATCAATGCCGCCGCGGCATACGGCGTCAACGTGATTCCGGCGCTCAGTGCCCAGACCGGAGGCTGCGACGACAACCACTGGAAGGACGTGTCGTGGTACTCGGGCGGTTACATGAACGTTTACGACGACCTCAACCAATGGCCTGCCAGTACTCCGGAATCCTACTGGCAGTACATGCATGAATTCCTGAACCGCTACAGCTCAAACCCGGCGATTGCGATGATCGAGCTGGTCAGCGAGCCCAACCCGACCGATCCCGGCTACGTCTGCGTCAACGAGACTGACGCAAGGAACGCACTCCGGTCGTTCTTCGACACTGTGGGCGGCGAGGCCAAGAAAGTCGATCCCAACCACCTGCTCGAGTCGGGTCAGCAAGGGGTCGGGCAGTGCGGTCAGCAGGATAAAGGATGCACATCATCGACGTGGACCAGCTGCACGACGCTCAATTACCAATACGTGGTTCAGAGCGTCGGCGTCGACGTTGCCAGCTACCACGACTACGGTGCCGACACCACGGCTCTTCCGGGATCCCTGGCCGAAAGCATTCCGCAGGCGGCGGCAGCCGGCAAACCGCTGGTGGTCGGAGAGGGTGGAATGAATGCGCAGGTGAACCTGGGCGGCTGCATGACGTTGAGCGACAGGGCCAACAACCTCAGCGTCAAATTGGCTCGCCAATTCGCGGCCGGGGTAAGCGGCGTGGCTATCTGGGATT
>DATHDR010000415.1:0-11906 GCA_035318965.1 Verrucomicrobiia bacterium
AAGCTCGTGCGAGCTCGTCGAGGTCAGCGCGTCCAGGACCGGAAACGCTCCCAGGCATCCGGAGCAGTCGGGATACGGCATCACGGCGTAGAAGGTTCCGCCGTTGATGTCGCCGTGGTAGCCGCAGAAGCTCGAACATGACGCAGCCCCGTCCAGCGTGATCGTGACCCCGGGCGGGAGAAACACGTAGTAGAGGACTGCAGGCAGCAAAGGCCCGCCCCGATAAGTGAGCCTGGGCCTTGATACCGGCGCGGCCGCCGCAAGATCGTGAAGCGGAACGATCTGGATCGGTTTTGCGACAGCCATTTCAGTGCATCTCCGTCGCCGGAGTCGTGCGAGCCGCGCGCGGGATCAATGCCGTGCTCGCTCCCAACAAACATACAGCCGCGATGGCCAGGAACGCGTAGGTTGGGCCGAGCGCAAACAGGGCGCCTCCTGCCAGAGCGCCCACGATCTGGACCAGCGTCTGCACGGTCTGGAACACGCCCTGCGTGCGCGCCTGGTGACCCGGCTCGGCGGTGCGGCTCACCTCCGCGATGAGGCTGGGACCACCGGAGATCGTCAGCGCGCCCTCCACCAGGCCAAGGCCGATCAGCCACGGTACCGACGAGATGAACGGATAGAGGCTGGAGAAGAAGGCGGTGCCGATCAGTGCGGCGACAACCACCCGGCGCGGTCCGATGCGATCGCCCAGCGCGCCGGCGCGCGCGCTCAACAGGGTCGCCGGCAGCGCAAACGCCACAAACGAGAGCCCCACCGCGAACGTGTTTGCTCCGCGATGCGTCATGTACAGGGGCCATATGGTGTCGAAGGACCCGATCATGTACGACGTCCCGGCCCCGAGCACGAGCAGCGGCGCAAGCTTCCTCGCGATGCGCAAAGCCCCCACCGGCACGTCGAGCAACGGCTCCGCGCGCACGTTCGGCAGCAGAGCGAGCGCCAGGATCGCGACGCCGCACACACAGGCCGAAACCACGAACACGGCGCTCAGGTTGTAGAGGGCGATGAAGCCGCCGATCGCCGGGCCGATCAGCATGCCGGCCATCATCGTCGACTGCATCATGCCGAACGCGCGGCCGCGATCCTTCGCGGGCGTCACGTGCGCGAGGAGTCCGTTGGCGGCCGGCCAGTAGGCGCCTGCCGCCGCACCGTGCAGGAATCTGACGGCGATGAAGGCCGGCAGCGGTAGGGGCAGGAGGTAGGCCAGGAAGAGCACCGAATACGCGGCCATCGCGCCGAGGAGCACCGGGCGCGTACCCCATCGATCGGCTGCCCAGCCGGCCGGGTAGCGGATCGCGGCGTTGGCCAACAGCCCCGCCGCGAAAACCGCACCGACGAGGGCGGCGGATCCGCCGCGGCGGCCGATGAAGATCGGCAGGAGCGGCAGGAAGAACCACAGTCCGATCGCGGTCAGCAGGTTCCCCGCGTAAAGCGTCCACAGGGTTCGTCGATGCATGCGCTTCGAATACTCTCAGACCAGTGTCAAGCGATCGGATGAGCGTGGTGGAGTGGGACGTGATCCCGCCAACGCCTCATCCGGCTCACGTGCACATGGCGCTCGACGAGGTGCTGCTCGAGCGGGTGATCGCCGGCGTCCGTAAGCCGACGTTGCGGATCTGGGAATGGATCGAGCCCGCTCTCGTCATCGGCTCACATCAATCCGTGGCCAACGAGGTCGATGTGGATGCGGCGAGCGAGCTCGGCTTTGTGGTGACGCGCCGGATGAGCGGCGGCGGCACGATGCTGTGCGAGCCGGGCCGGACCATCACGTACTCGCTCTACCTGCCTGAATCGGTGGTGGCCGGGGTCAGCTTCCGCAAGTCTTACGCCTTGCTCGACGACTGGGCGGTGCGCACCTTCGTCGAGCTCGGCGTACCGGCCGAATACCGCGAGATCAACGACATCATCTCGCCGCGCGGGAAGATCGCAGGCGCCGCCCAGGCCCGCCGCCGCGGGTTCGTCCTGCATCACACGACGATCGCCCACTCGATGGAGGCCGAGCTGCTCGAGCGCCTCATCCGGATCGGGCGGCCGGACATCGCCGAGATCGGAGTCCGCAGCGCGAACAAAACTGTGTCGCCCTTGTCGTGGTTCACGACGCGTTCGTGCGCTGAGGTCGCGCTTGACCTGGCGCTGTTCTTCTCCAGCCGGTTCCGCACGCACCCGAGCCAGGCGCAGCCGGAGGAGCTAGAGGCTGCGCTTCACCTGGTTTCGACGAAATACGCGACGCCGGCCTGGGTGAACCGCCTCCCGTAAGGATGGGAGGCGGTTTCGAAGACTAGGCGAAGTAGTTGTGCTGCTGCAGGTAGGCCTTCGCGACGGCGTCAGCGTCCTGGTGGTTCAGCTCGACCTGGCCGTTCATCGTGACGAGGTCAGCGGTGGTCAGGCCGGCATCGACTTTGTTAAGGACGGCCTTCAGGTTGTCGGTCGCAACAGCGGTGCGGACGATCGGCACAACATTGTCTGCGGCGATCATGTGCTTGTCGTCCTGCAGCACCACGAGGCCGAGCGACTTGAGGTCGGCATCGCTGCTGAAGACCAGGCCAACCTGGATGCTGCCATTCTTGAATGCAGCTCGCGTCGCGGGTCCATCGGTGTCCAATGTCAACGTTTGCTTGAAGTGAAGGCCGTAAACGCTCATCAGGCCGGGCAGACAGAATTTGTAGGTCGGGCATTCTGGCCCGGCGCCGAACACCAGCTGGCCGGCCACGGGTGTCAGGTCTGACAGGTTCTTGAGGTTGTACTTCGTCGCGGTGGCCGTGGATACCGCGTACGCGTTGCCATCGAAGGCCGCCGAGGGTGTCAGCGCCACCGCATTGATCGTCTGGAGGTAGGTGTTCAGCTTGGCGGTCGTAGCCGCCGGGTCGGGGGTCGCTTCTCCCGCGCTCTTGTTGTAGTACTCGAGCTCGCTTGCAGCGTACCCGGGGTACATATCGATCTGACCACTCTGAAGGGCCGGTGCGACGACCTTCCTGGTGCCGAGGTTCAGCTTGTAGCTGACCGTGTAGCCATCGTGGGCGAGGGCCTGTCCGTAGAGCTGGGCGAGGATGCTGCTCTCGGGGAAGTTGAAGCCGGCGACGGTGAGGGTTCCTTTGCTGGTGGTGCCGGGCGTGGCGGTGCCACCACAGGCCGCGACGACAGTCGCCATCGCGGCGAGTGCGGCGATCAACCAGACTGAGCCCCTGATGCGGTACATGCGATCCTCCCTGGCCCCTGCGGGGCCGTCCCCGATCAAACCTCGGGGTGCTGAACATTATTCAACCTAGGCCGTCTTGAACGTGCTTGCCCGTTGGGCGGCAGGCTCCTTGAGCAGCCGTATGCCTCGTGGCACGAGGCCCCTCTGCAACGCTGCGAGCAGCAGCTCGGTGGCCAGGGCGAGGGCCGCCACGAGCAAGGCTCCGGCCAGCGTGCGCGGGTTATCCGAGCGCGCCAGCCCATCGACGATGTAGCGGCCGAGTCCTCCGCCGGCGATCAACGCGGCGAGCGTGGCCGTGGCCACGACCTGCACCGCAGACGTGCGAACTCCAGCCATGATCAGGGGTACCGCCAGTGGCAACTCGACGCGTAGGAGCTGCGCGAGCTCGCGGTAGCCCATGCCGCGGGCGGCATCCTTGACGTCCGGGTCGACCTCCCGCAGCGCCACGTAGCTGTTCGTGACCATCGGAGGCACCGCCAGCGCGGTGAGCGCGATGACGATGGGCAGGTCTCCGAGCCCGAAGACCTGGAAAGCGATGACCAGGATGCCGAACGACGGCACCGCCCGACCGACGTTGGAGATGTTGATCGCCAGGTTGCCGAACCGGCCGTAATGGCCGAGGACGATCCCCACCGGCAGCGCGATCAAGGCGCCGATCGCCACCGACTCAACAGATAGATGGATCTGCTCACCAAGCCGCGTCGGGATTCCATCGATGCCCTGCCAGTGGGCGGGATCGGTCAGCCACTGCCATGTCGCCTGCAGGAGGTTCATGCGGGTCTGGACCAGGGGACCGCGAGGCGCTGGGCTCCCGCCACGAGCAGGTCACCGAAGAAAGCCAGCAAGATGCACAGCACCGTCGCCACGACAAGCGGCGTGTGGAAGCTCTCGATGAGGCCCCTCAAGATGAGCTGTCCGAGCCCGCCCAACCCGATCACTGCCGTGATCGTCACGATCCCGACCGTCGAGACGGTGGCCACGCGCAGCCCGGCGAAGATGGCCGGCAGCGCCAGCGGAAGCTCGATCCGGATCAGCCTGGCCCACGGCCGGTAGCCCATGCCATCTGCCGCGTCGATGACGTCCGGCGGGACCGCATCCAGCCCGACCAGGACGTTGCGCACAAGGATCAGCACGTTGTAGCCGACGAGCGGGATCTCAGCCGTCAGGGTGCCCAGTCCTGTGTACGGGATCAGCAGCGCGAACAGCGCAATGGAAGGAACCGTGTAGAAGCCGCCGAAAACGGTGAGAACAACAGGACGTAGGTGGAGATTGGTCCATCGACGGGCAGCGACCCCCAGGGGCAGCGCGATGACAAGACCGCCCGCCAGGGCGATCAGGGTGAGAATGACGTGCTCCTGGACCGCTGCCAGCACGTACGGGATATGGGTTGAGAGCCAGTCCCAGTTGATCCACGGATCCTCGGGAAATGCCTGGATCCTCATTCGATTACGGTAAATGACGCGGTGATCCGCTTGGAGAACGTGAGCAAGGAGTTCCCCGGCGGCTCCAACGCCGTGCTGGACCTCAGCCTCGACATCCCTACAGGACAGACCTGCGTCTTGATTGGGCCGTCAGGCTGCGGCAAGACGACCACGCTGCGGATGATCAACCGGCTCACCGACCCCGACCGCGGCCGGATCCTCGTCGACGACGAGGACACGAGCAAGATCGACCCCGCGCACCTTCGCCTGCGGATGGGTTACGTCATCCAGCAGACCGGCCTGTTTCCTCACATGACCGTCGGTGAGAACGTCGGCACCGTGCCGCGACTGTGGCAGTGGAACAAGGCGCGCATCAAAGCGCGCGTCGAAGAGCTGCTGCAGCTCGTCGGGCTCGACCCCGCCGACTATCGCGATCGCTATCCGCATCAACTCTCGGGCGGGCAGCGCCAGAGAGTCGGATTCGCGCGCGCCCTCGGGGCGGACCCTCCAATCCTGCTGATGGACGAACCGTTCGGCGCGGTCGACCGGATCACGCGAGAACGGCTGCAGCGTGAGTTCATCAACATCCAGCGCTCGATGCGAAAGACCGTCGTCTTCGTCACGCACGACATCGACGAGGCGGTGATGGTGGGCGATCGAATCTGCCTGCTCCAGATGCAGGCGCGCATCGCCCAGTACGACACGCCCGAGACGATCCTGACGCGCCCGGCCAGCGAGTACGTGGCGGAGTTTCTCGGACGGGAACGCCTCGTACGGCGGATGTCGGTTGTGACGATCGACCCACTTGCGCTCGAGCATCCGCCTTCCGGCCCGGCGCCGGGCGAGCCACGTGTCGAGCTCACAAGCACCTTGACCGAAGCCTTCGCCGCCGCTCTTGCCAGTCCGACCGAGCACGCGTCGGTCTATGAGGGCGATCGCTACATCGGAACATTCACGGCGACTTCCCTGCTGGAATCGCTTAGGCGCGCGAGCACTGATGGAGGTGAGCAGGTTGCCACAGGAATTTGACGTCGTATGCCTGGGCGGGGGTGTTGCGGGCGAGGCCATCGCGGGCGGCCTCAAGGGGAGCGGCATCTCGCTGGCAGTGGTCGAGCGCGAGCTCGTCGGTGGCGAGTGCCCTTACTGGGGGTGCGTGCCTTCGAAGACGCTGCTGCGCTCGGGCGAAACGCTGGAAGAGGCCGGCCGCGCCCGGAAGCTCGCCGCCTCGCGCGTGGAATGGGACGTCGACTTTCCTAAGGTCTCGAAGCGCGTGTTGTGGATGGCGCGAGACCTCGACGACACGCGGCCGGCTGCGGCGCTGCAGGAGACCGGGGCCAAGCTCTTTCGGGGCGAGGGCAAGCTGGTCGACCTGCGCACCGTCGAGGTCGCCGCGGGGACTCAGCTCATCGCCCGCAAGGCTATGGTGATCGCCAACGGAGGCACGGCGGCGATCCCTCCAATTCCCGGCCTTGAGACGGTCGAGTTCTGGACCAATCGCCAGGCAGCGGTGCCGCGCGAGCTGCCCGGCACGCTTGCGGTGCTTGGAGGCGGGGCGATCGGGGTCGAGCTGGGCCAGGCGTTCGCGCGGCTTGGCTCGAAAGTGACGGTGATCGAAGCCGGATCTCGATTTCTTGCCCTCGAGGAGCCTGAGGCGGGAGCCGCCCTGCAGCCGCATCTCGAAGCTGATGGGATCACCTTGATGGTCGGCGATCCGTGCGTGGCGGTCGAAAAGCAGGGCTCGGCGGTGGTGGTCCACCTGAAGTCGGGCGCGATTGTTTCCGCAGACCGGCTGCTTGTCGCCACCGGCCGGCGTCCCAACTACGAAGCGTGGAAGTCGGCGGGACTTGCACAGACCGACCGGGGCTGGCTGAAGGTCGACCCGGTGACGCTCGAGGCTCGTGCGGATGTCTACGGCGCCGGTGACATCACCGGGCTCGGGGGCTTCACACACCTCGCCTACTACCACGGCCAGATCGTCGCGCGGAGGCTGCGCGGCGAGGACGCGCGCGCCGACCACATCGCAGTGCCAAGGGTCACCTACAGCGACCCCGAGGTCGCGTCAGTTGGATTGTCAGAGGAGGTCGCCCGCGCGCATGGCATCGACGTCGCCACAGCGACCACGGATCCAGGAGAGGCGGCGCGGGGCTACATCCATGACTTCCATGGAGGGACGATCAAGCTCGTCGGCGACCGCGAGAGGGGCGTGCTCATCGGGGCCACCCTGGTCACGCCGCGGGCCGGCGAGATCCTAGGCGAGCTGGTGCTCGCGGTCAAAGCCGGCACGCCGCTGCGCGAGCTCGCCGACGTGATCCACCCCTATCCCGCGTTCAATCGAGTCCTCGGGGCCGTTCTGGGCGATCTGGCCTCAAAGGTGGCGTGAAGCCCTCGTGCGTTTAACCAGATGACGCAATCAGTCGTTTTTTGGGGTGTAATCGAACATGGTCATCACGGTCAACGGTGCAACTTTCACCCTCGACCTGGACACGATCCTCATCTGGGCGCTGGTCGGGTTGGTGGCGGGTTTTCTCGCCAGCCACGTCGCGCTCGGACATGGACTTGGGCTGCTGGGTGACATAGCCGTCGGCATCATCGGCGCCTTCATCGGAGGGTTCTTGCTGCTCGGTGTCCTGCACATCAGCATCGATATCGCGGGCCATCCGCTCATCACGCAGATGCTGATGGCGTTCATCGGCGCGGCGATCCTGCTGCTGATCGTTCGCCTCTTCAGTGGCGGCCGGAGCTCTTACCGGCGACGGGCTTTCTGACCCGAAGGTCTAGCCGGCTCGAACCCACCCCCTCCCTGCCCTCCCCCTGAAGGGGGAGGGAGAGTTGGGCCACCAGGCGCTTGGGAGCGGTTCGCTTCCAGGCGTTTGTTATGACGCGCTGAGCCAGCTCGGGTCCTATGCCACGCAGCCTGATCTGGACCCAACCGAAGCGGCCGGTGTATGCGGACGGAGCGAACGTTTTCGGGTCCATTGCCAAGAGGCCCGCCTGGTCGTCGAGTGAGGCCTTGACGGAGACGTAACCGCCGTCCTGCGATCCCATCGCAAAGATGCGGTCGCGGACGCGGAAGGTCGCCTCTCCCCATGTCTCGCGTTCCTCCGCCTCCGGCAGGGTGAGGCACAGGCGCCGGAACTTCTCAAACGTCACGCCACGTAGCATCGCAATCCTGGTGAACATCCCACCGATCGACGAGAACGCCAGGCAGCAGGCACGCCGGCGACAGGACCGCCTCACCAAGCCCGCCGGCAGCCTCGGCCGGCTGGAGCAGCTTTCTGTCGATCTGGCCGGTATTACCGGCCGGCTCAGTCCACCCCTTGAGCATCGCGTCGTGTTCACGCTCGCCGCCGACCACGGTGTCGCGGCCGAGGGGGTGAGCGCGTATCCGCGAGAGGTGACGGCGCAGATGGTCCTCAACTTCCTTGCCGGCGGCGGGGCGGTCAACGTGCTGGCGCGCCTTTTCGGGGCGCGCGTGGTGGTCGCCGACCTAGGGGTCGATGCCGATCTGCCGAATCATCCTCAGCTGCGTTCCATGAGGGTCCGGCGTGGCACTGACAGCATCACGAGGGGCCCGGCGATGTCAGTCGAAGAGGCGCAGCAGGCCATCGAGCATGGACGACAGCTCGTGCTCGATGAGTTCGAGCATGGCCTCGATGTCGCGCTCACCGGCGACATGGGCATCGGCAACACGACAACTTCGGCGGCGCTGATCTGCGCGCTGACTCAGCTCGACCCCAAAGACGTGGTTGGCCGCGGAACCGGAGTTGACGACGCCGGCCTCGAACGCAAGCGCGACGCGGTTCGCCGGGCGCTGGAGGTGAACGCCGAGCGCATCGGGCGCGGCCCAGTCGACGCGCTCGCGGCGGTTGGAGGCCTCGAGATCGCCGGGCTGGCCGGCGTCATCATCGAATCCGCGAGCCAGCGGAAGCCGCTGTTGATCGATGGCTTCATCTCTGGCGCCGCGGCGCTCGCTGCCGCGCGGATCGCGCCTGGTGTGACCGGCTACATGATCGCCTCGCATCGATCGCAGGAGCTGGGCCACGCAGCCGTCCTGGAACAGCTCGGCCTCAAGCCACTCCTCGACCTCGACCTCCGCCTGGGTGAGGGAACCGGCGCCCTGCTGGCGCTCCCACTGCTGGATGCCGCGGTCCGGATCCTCAACGAGATGGCGACTTTCGACGAGGCCGGCGTCTCCGATCGGGAGCGAGAGGCCGCGCATAATAGCCGCACAACTGAATAGCTCACGGACGAGAGGAAGCCGGTGCGAATCCGGCGCTGTCGCGCAACTGTGAGTGGGGAGCGAGCGGCTAGCGGCCACTGAGGCGAGTACGCCTTGGGAAGGCAGCCGGGAGCTTTGATCCACAAGCCAGGAGACCGGTCCGTTGGGCATGACTTCCCACTTGCGCGGATCAGTGGGGGTGCCTCTTGCGGCGAGGCATCCCAGGCGATGTGGGGTCATGGGCCGCAGGAGGATCCAGCATGCAGAGGCACCACATCTGTCTGGTTGCGGTGACCGCCCTGACGATCGCCGTGGCGGCGTGCGGCACAACGTCGTCGACGCCCTCGACATCGGCGACGGCGCATTTTCCGGTGACCGTCACGGGGACCAACGGGACCAGCGTGACGATCACCAAGCAGCCAAGGCGCATCGTGTCGCTTTCGCCGACTGCAACCGAGATGCTTTTCGCGATCAATGCCGGCACCGAGGTCGTCGCCGTGGACGACCAGTCGAACTATCCCGCCAGCGCGCCGATGACCAAGCTCTCGGGCTATCAGCCCAACATCGAGGCGATCGCCTCGTACACCCCTGACCTCGTGGTGGCGAGCGACGACACGGCCGGCCTGGTGCACGGACTCGGCGCACTCAGCATTCCCGTCGTCATCGAAACCGCAGCGAAGAATCTCGACGAGTCCTACAAGCAGATCCAGCAGCTGGGCGCGGCGACCGGTCGCGTCGCAGAAGCAACTTCGCTCGAGAAGAAGATGCGCACCGACCTGGCGGCCATCGTGGCATCGATTCCAAAGGGGACCAAGCAGCTCAAGGTCTATCACGAGCTCGACGACACTTACTACTCGGCAACCTCGGCCACGTTCATCGGCCAGGTCTATGCGCTTTTAGGCCTGAAGAACATCGCCGACGGCGCCGCGGCCACCGCAGGGGATTACCCGCAGCTGTCCGCCGAGTACATCGTCTCCGCAAGCCCCGACGTCATCGTGCTTGCCGATACCAAGTGCTGTCACCAGAGCCTAAGCACCGTGTCGGCGCGGCCGGGTTGGAGCTCGATCGCCGCCGTCAAGACGGGTCAGGTGATCGGCGTCGACGACGACATCGCCTCGCGTTGGGGCCCGCGGGTGGTGGACTTCCTGCGCGCCTTGGCACCGCACGTCAAGCAGCTCGAGCAGCAGGCCGCCTGATGCAGCTGCTCGCTCGTTTCTCGCGACCGACGAGAGCTGGGCCCGTTCCGGTCCTCGGGGGTCTTCCCCGCCTGCCGTGGTTGTGGGCCGCGGCGGGTGCGGTCGTTCTTCTCTGCGCGATGGTCCTGGGCGTGCTGGTGGGGCCGGCGCACATCGGGCTGGGCACGGTCCTGCAGGCGCTCGTAGCTCCGTCGGCGGTGGAGCCGGCGCAGGCCTCGATCCTGTGGTCGCTGCGCATCCCGAGGGTGGTCCTGGGAGCAATCGTCGGTGCGATGCTGGCGACCGCGGGCGCCGCGTACCAGGGCGCGTTCCGCAACCCCTTGGCCGACCCGTATCTGTTGGGCGCCGCAGCCGGCGCCAACCTGGGAGCGACGCTGGCGATCGCGTTCGCGCCCGGGTCTTCGCTGATCGGGGTCAACGTGGTGCCGCTCGCGGGCTTCATCGGGGCAGGGGCCGCCGTGGCCGGCGCCTACGCGTTGGGCCGGACCGTGACCGGGTTGAGGAACACGACCGGGCTGATTCTTGCGGGAGTGGCGATCGCGGCGTTCTTCAATGCGATCCAGACCTACATCCAGCAGTCGCAGACGAACAGCGTGCGCCAGATCTATTCGTGGATTCTCGGGCGCCTGGTGACCGCGGGTTGGGAGGGCGTGCTCCTCGTGCTTCCCTATGTGGTCCTCAGCGTCGTCGTGATCCTTCTTCACCGCCGGCTCCTGGACGCGCTGAGCATCGGGGACGAGGAGGTGACGAGCCTCGGCATCTCGGCGCGCCGCGTGCGGCTGATCGTCGTCATCGCGGCAACGCTGGGCACCGCTGCGGTGGTGGCGATCGCCGGCACGATCGCGTTCGTCGGCATCATCGTTCCGCACACGGTGCGGCTCCTGGTCGGCCGAAGCTACCGCGTCGTCATCCCGCTGTCGCTGCTCTTCGGCGCCGCCTTTCTAGTCCTGGCGGATACGGCCGCGCGCATGGTCGCCGCGCCGGCGGAGCTTCCGATCGGGGTGATCACCGCATTGGTCGGCGCACCCTTCTTCATCGTCGTGATGCGATCGACAAGGGCAGCCGCGCTTTGAACGACGTTGTCCTGCGCGGTGTCGGGATTGCCTATGAGTCGGAGGTCGTCATCAGCGGCCTCGACCTCGACATCGGCTCCGGCGAGTGGCTCGCTCTCATCGGACCCAACGGCGCCGGCAAGACGACCATCCTGCGGGCGATTGCGCGACTTGTCGCTTACCGGGGTGAGATCCGGATCGGCGGCCAGTCGGTGGCCGAGATGGGTGGACCCGAGCTCGCTCGGCGCGTGGCCCTGGTCATGCAGCAACCTCACATGCCCGAAGGCATGTCGGTGTCGCAATACGTGCTGCTGGGCCGCAGCCCGCACCTCGCGTATTTCGGCAAAGAGGGTCGCCGTGACCAGCAGGTCGTCGCCGGCATACTCGAGCGCCTGGCGCTGGACCGGCTGGCGGCGCGTCCTCTCGACCACCTGAGCGGTGGCGAGCGCCAGAGGGCGGCGATCGCGCGAGCCCTGGCCCAGCAGGCGCCGGTTCTTCTGATAGACGAACCGACGAGCTCGCTCGACGTGGGACGGCAGCAGGAGGTGCTCGAGCTCATCGACGAGCTGCGCGCGGAGCAAGGGCTGACCGTGATCGCCGCGATGCACGACCTCACCCTTGCCGGCCAGTACGCCGATCGCATGGCGCTGCTGGTGGCGGGCAAGCTGGTCGCGGTCGGCACGCCGGCCGACGTGCTGACCGAGCCGGCGATCGCGGACCACTATCAGGCGCAGGTGCGAGTGATGCAGATGAACGGGGCGGGACGGGCTGTGATACCGATTCGCGGCCATGCAAAGGCCAGGGTGGAAGAGGAGCGCCGAT
>DATHDR010000416.1:0-5200 GCA_035318965.1 Verrucomicrobiia bacterium
ACGTATGACCCGCGGGCCAAGATCCTCAAGGCGTTGTGCGCCGGACTCAACCCGAAGTTCTACGAGCTTGCCTCTAAGGTCGAGGAGACCGCGCTGATGATCCTCCACGAGGAGCACCCCGAGCGACCACAGGCGACCAACGTCGAGTTCTACTCGGCCGGCGTGCTGCAGGCGATCGGCCTGCCCAAGGAGTACTTCCCCCCGACTTTCGCCGTCTCGCGCGTGGCCGGGTGGACGGCCCACGTGCTGGAGCAAAGCGCCAACAACCGCCTCATCCGGCCGCAGTCGGAGTACATCGGCCCCGAGCCTCGAAAGCCGGTACCGCTCGCCGAGCGGGGCTAACCTCGCTGCGGCGGGAGATCTCTTCCGTCCGAGTCGCGCACGCACGACTCATCGTCGTCGGCATGGCCCTGGTGGTCGCTGCGACCATCCTCGTGCTTTCGCGCGGCTACACCTTCTACTTCGACGAGTGGGATTTCATCCAGAGCGCCCCCGACTGGGGCTGGGCTTCATACCTCGAGCCTCACAACGAGCACCCGGTGATCCTGCCTCGACTCATCTACACCGCGCTGCTCTTCACGTTCGGCCTGCACACGTACGTGCCCTACATGCTCGTCCTGGTAGCGCTGCATGCGACGAGCGCCGTGCTGCTCTTCGAGCTGGTTCGGCGTCGGGCAGGGGATCTCGTCGGGATCGCGTGCGCAGCGATGCTGCTGGTCCTGGGCGCCGGCTGGGAGAACCTCCTTTGGGCCTTTCAAATCACGTTCGTCGGCTCGGTTGCGTGTGGCCTGGGAATGCTGTTAGCCCTCGAAGGCAGCCCAACCACTCCGCCCAGGCCGGCGGTCGCCGTGGTCCTGCTCGTCGCCTCGCTCATGTTCTCCGGGATCGGCCTATTCTTCGGCGTCGTTGCCGCCGCGCGCCTGTTGCTCGATCCCTCGCGCAGGCGCGAGCTGGTCTGGCTTGCACCCGTTGCTCTTGCGTTTGCGGCCTGGTACCTCGCCTTCGGCCACAGCGGCGCCGCGACCGTCCCACCGCCGAGCGCCGCCAACCTCTTCCTCCTGCCCGCCTATGTCGGGTGGGGCCTGGCCGGCAGCGCGGCTGGAATCATCGGCGTCACCGGCTTCCCCTCTCTGGCGGTGCTCGTGCTGGCCGCCGGCGCGATCGGTTTCGCCTGGTGGCGCGAGCGACCTGGTCCTCTGGCCCTCGGTGTGGCCGCGGGCCTCCTCACCTTCTATGTCGTGACGGGCCTGACCCGGGCCCAGATCGGATTTGACCAGTCGGCCTCCGGCCGCTACGTCTACATCGGCGCGGTGTTCTGGTTGATCCTGCTCGCCGACGCCGCGCGCCTGCTTCCCTGGCAGGGAACCTGGCGTCCCGCACTGGCCGCCGTGGTCTTCCTCGCCTGCTTCAACAGCTCGGTCCTCCTGGTCGCGTACGCGGCCGGCAAGACCGCTGTGATGCAGCGTGAGATCGCGGACCTCCAGGCGCTTGCCGTCGAAAGGTCGGACAAGTGCCTCAACCCGACCGGTGCGGTCGACCCCCTGGTGATGCCGCACGTCACCAGCCCGGCGCTGTACTACAGGGCCATCGACCGTTTTGGCGATCCAACCGCCGGTCTGCCGATCACGGACCGGGCGGATTTCGAACGCGCTCGGAGCAATCTCGTCAGCTCCGGCTGCACTCCCACCTACACTTAATTCGACGTGCCAACCGGTGATTTCGACGTGGCGATTCTGGGAGGGGGGATGGGTGGTTATCCCGCCGCCATCCGCGCTTCCCAGCTTGGCTTGAAGGTGGCCCTGGTCGAGAGCGACAAGCTCGGCGGAACCTGCCTGCACATCGGCTGCATCCCGACCAAGGTCCTCCTCGAATCGTCTGAGCTCTACCACCGAGTGTCTGCCCGTGGACCCGAGTTCGGCGTGAACGCCGACAAGGTCAAGTTCGATTACGCCCGCATCGCGGCCCGGCGCGCCGAGGTCGTGAACCAGCTTTACAAGGGCGTCCAGTACCTGATGAAGAAAAACAAGATCGAGATCGTCGAGGGCAGCGGTCGCCTCCGTGACCGCGGCTCCATCGAGGTCGGCGCCAAGCAGATCAAGGCCAACAACCTGATCGTCGCCACCGGATCCACTGTGAGGACGCTGCCCGGGCTCGAGTTCGACGGCAAGTTCATCATCTCGTCCGACCACGCAACTCTTGCCGACACGATTCCCGAGTCGATTTGCATCATCGGCGCCGGGGCGGTGGGCGTCGAGTTCGCGACCCTCTACAACCAGCTCGGCGTCAAGGTCACATTGCTCGAGGCGCTCGACCGCCTTGTACCTCTCGAGGACGAAGACATCTCGAAAGAGATGCTGTCCGCTTTCAAGAAGGCCGGCATCGACTGCCGGCTTGGCGTGAAGGTCAAGGGCGCAAAGAAGTCGCGGGACGGAGTGAGCGTGGACACCGAGCAGGGCGAGGTGTGGGCGCGCCAGCTTCTCGTCGCGGTGGGTCGCGCGCCACGCTCGAAGGACATCGGCCTCGAGCAGCTTGGCGTGACAACGCATCCCAACGGATTCATCAAAGTCGACGAGTGGATGCGGACCTCCGCCGAGTCAGTGCACGCGATCGGCGACGTGGTCGGCGGTTACCTGCTCGCGCACGCGGCATCGCACGAGGGCATGACCGCGGTCGAAGACATCGCAGGCCAGCGCGTCGCGCCGATGGAGCAGGAGCTCGTCACGCGATGCACCTACTCGCATCCTCAGATCGCGTCGGTAGGCCTGACCGAAAAGCAGGCGAAAGAGAAAGGACACGAGGTGCGCATCGGGAAGTTTCCATTCACTGCGCTCGGCAGAGCCATCATCCACGGCGAGACCGGCGGCTTCGTCAAGATCGTCGCCGACGCCAAGACCGGCCAGATGATGGGCGCGCACATCGTCGGGCCCGAGGCCACCGAGCTCATCGCTGAGCCGGCGCTGACCCAGCTGTTCCAGGGCGACGCCTGGGAGCTCGGTCGCAACATCCACCCTCACCCCACACTTAGCGAGGCGGTCATGGAGGCGGCGCTGGCCGTGGACGGCCACGCGATCCACATCTAAGCAGATGGCACAGACCGTCAAGACCAAGGGCCCCACCTTCAGTCCCGACTGGCATTTCCAGGAGCCGGTCGCCTGGCGCGACACGGACCTCGACGAGAAGACGCTCAAAGAATGGTTCAACTACATCCTGCTCGGCCGCCAGGTCGACTACCGCTTCCAGGTCTTGAACCGCCAGGGCCGGGCGCCGTTCATCATCTCGTGCGCCGGCCACGAAGCCGCGCAGATCGGCGTCAGCTGGCCGCTCAAGCCGAAGCACGATTGGCTCGCGCCCTACTACCGCGACGTGGTGCTGTGCATGCGCATGGGGATGACCCCGGTCGACCTGATGCTCGCCGTCCTCGCGAAGAAGGCCGATCCTGCATCCGGCGGCAAGCAAACCCCTGGCCACTTCTCGGATTCACGGCACAACATCACCTCCGGCGGCTCACCTGTAGCCACACAGATGGTGCGCGGAGCCGGCGTTGCCTACGCGCTGAAGATGGACGGCACGGACAAGGTGCTGCTCACCTGCTATGGCGAGGGCGCCGGCGCCGAGGGTGACGCGCACGAGGCGTTCAACTTCGCCGCGATCTACAAGCTGCCCGAAATCTTCGTATGCGAGAACAACGGGTTCGCCATCTCCACTCCGTTTCGCAAGGAATACGCGATCGAGTACGTGGCGCAGCGCGCGGCGGGATACGGCTTTCCCGGCGTCACGCTCGACGGCAGGGACCCGGTGACCGCGTACTTCGTCGCGACCGAGGCGATCGCGCGCGCGCGCGCCGGCCACGGCCCGACCTTGATCGAGTGCCTGGTCGACCGCCTGGGCGCGCATTCGTCCGAGGACGACCAGCGCCGCTACCGCACCCAGGAGGAGATCGACCGGCTCGCGCAGACCGACTGCCTGGAGCAGTTCAAAAAGCGCCTGCTCGACGAGGGTGTGATGTCCGCAAAAGAGGTGGCCGAGTACGAGGAGCGCGTCAAGGACGAGGTAGCAAAGGCGACCAAACAGGGGATGGAGTCAGCTGATCCCGCGCCCGAGGACGCGCTGACAAACGTTTACGGCGTGGGCGCGCCTGCGGCGATGGACCCGGCCCCCGAGGTCGAGATGGAGGACATGAACATGGTGGCCGCGCTCCGCTCGGCTCTGACCGAGGAGATGGAGCGCGACGAACGCGTGATGGTCCTGGGTGAGGACGTCGGCCAGAAAGGTGGCGTGTTCCTCGTGACCGATGGCCTCTACAAGCGGTTTGGTGAGGCGCGGGTCATCGATACGCCGCTTGCCGAGTCATCGATCGCCGGCGTGGCGCTCGGCCTGGCGCTTGCGGGAAAGCGGCCGGTGGCTGAGATGCAGTTCACCGACTTTGCGCACATGGCGTTCAACTCCATCACCAACGAGATCGCGAAGTATCGCTACCGCAGCGACGGCGACTGGTCGGTGCCGATGGTCGTGCGGGCGCCGATGGGCGGCCACGCGCATGGCGCGCTCTACCACTCACAGTCGATCGAGGCGCGCTTCGCCACGCCGGGGCTGAAGATCGTTATCCCATCCAGTCCGTACGAGGCCAAGGGCTTGCTGCTCGCCGCCATCCGCGATCCCGACCCGGTGCTCTTCTTCGAGCACAAGCGCCTCTACAGGATGTTCAAGGAGCCGGTGCCGAAGGGCGAGTACATCATCCCGCTGCAGGTGGCGCGCACGTTCCGCGAGGGAACCGACATCTCGGTCTTCTGCTACGGGCTGATGGTCCACTATGCGCTCGAGGCGGCAAAGAAACTCGAGGCCGATGGGGTCAGCATCGAGATCGTCGACCTGCGCACCGTCTACCCGCTGGACAAGGAGTCGATCATCGCCTCGGCCAAGAAGACCGGCAAGTGTCTCGTCCTCTACGAGGACAACTTCAGCATTTCCGTGGGCTCCGAGGTGGCGGCGTTGATCGCCGACGAGGCGTGGCGCTACCTCGACGCTCCGGTCAAGCGGTTCGGCGGTCTCGATGTGCCGTCGATGCCCTACGCGATCCCGACGGAAGAATTCTTCATGCCCACGCCGGACAAGATCACGAAGGCGTTGAGGGACCTGGCGGCCTACTGATGGCGGGTAAGACCACGCGCGTGGTGATGCCGCAACTCGGAGAGTCGGTCCA
>DATHDR010000417.1:0-4005 GCA_035318965.1 Verrucomicrobiia bacterium
GGCTTGAGCGACCGCCAGGCGAAAGCGGTGCTGGCCCTCACGCTCAGCCGGCTTACCAAGCTGGAGCGCGGCAAGATCGACGCCGAGTACGAGGAAGTGATCAAGAACATCGCGTACCTCGAGTCCATCCTGGCGAGCGACCAGAAGGTTCGGCTGCTGATCAAGGACGAGATGGACGATCTCTCCAAGAAGTACGGCGATGACCGGCGGACCGAGATCACCGACCAGGAGGCGACCGAGCTCTCGGCCGAAGACCTCGTGCCGAAAGAAGAGGTCGTGGTCACGCTGACGCATCGCGGTTACGTCAAGCGCCAGCCGCTGCGCGTCTTCCGGGCGCAGAAACGTGGCGGGGTCGGGCTCAAGGGCGCCAAACCCACCGCGGGCAGCGACGCACCGAGCGGAACGCGCGAAGAGGACTACGCGCTCCATCTGCTGACAACGCACACCCACGCTTCGATGCTCTTCTTCACGCAAAGCGGACGGGTGTTCCAGCTCCGCGTGCACGAAGTGCCCGAGCGGGAGCGCCAGGCCAAGGGCATGCCCGTCAACAACCTCATCGACATTGGGGCGAATGAGCGGATCACTGCCGTCTTCGTGCGGCCGGAAACGGAGACCGAGGCGCGCTACATGCTGATGGTCACGAAGAACGGATACATCAAGAAGACAGCGCTCGCCGAGTATGCCAACGTCCGGCGAAATGGCCTGATCGCGATCAACCTGCAGGAAGGCGATGAGCTCGACTGGGTCACGCCGACGACCGGTTCGGACGAGATCCTCATCGCCACCGAGCTCGGCAAGGCGATCCGGTTCAGCGAGACAGAGGTGCGAGCGATGGGCCGCGACACCCAGGGCGTGATCGGCATCAAGCTCAGCAAGGGTGACGCTGTCGCTGGCATGGCCACGGCTGTGCCCGGTGGAGACCTGCTCGTCATCACGCAGCGCGGATACGGCAAACGGACACCGGTTTCCGAGTATCCGATGCACCACCGCGCCGGACAGGGTGTATTCACATTGAAGATCACCGATCGCGTCGGGAAACTGGTGGCAATGCGGGTCGTTAGCGATCCAGAGGAAGAGGTGCTCGTGATCAGCGCCAGCGGTATGGTGCTGCGCACACAGGTGGGAGCGATCTCGCGCATCGGGCGCCAGACGCAAGGCGTGATCGTGATGCGCATCGCCCCCGAGGACCAGATCGTGGCGATCGCGCCCGTCGCGGCAATCGAAGAAGAGGGCGACTCAAAGGAGTAGTTCGGTGGACACGATCGGCTGGATCGGCGTGGGGCTGCTGGTGGCCTGCGCTGTGACGATCGTGGTCGAGGGCGTGGTGGCGGCCCTGTGGGGCCTGGCCATGGCGAAGCGCACCCGCGCGCTCTCGGAGCAGCTCGAGACCGAGCGAGGCCTGATCGAGGCGGACATGCAACGGCTGCGGTTTGCGCTCGAGGAGACCAGGCGATTGTGGAAGCCATATCGCCGGGCCTTGCGCTGGCTCCGGCATCCCATCACCATCGCGCTGTTGCAGTCCTACGCCAGGCGCCGAGTGGTGATCCGGTGACCGAAGAGCGCGGCAAAGTCAAGTCATCGGCGGACGGTTTCGCCCATCAGGCGGTAGAAGACGCCGTGGCGCGAGAGAGGGCTCGCATCGCGCGAGAGCTTCACGACGGGATCGCGACCGACCTTGCAGGTGCAATCTCGCTTTTCAAGGTGTACATCGAAGGTCGCAGAGGCCAGCCCGACCAGACCCTCAAGAACGTCTTCGAGATCATGGAGCGGCTCCTCAAGCACGTCCGAGAGGCGCTCGCCGACCTTCGTCCGCCCCCGATCGGACCCGATGGCCTTGCGGGCGACCTCCGACGCCAGGCGGACGAGTTCGCCCGGCTTTACTCGATTCGCGTCGAGCTCTCGGGCAGCGGGACCGAGGACCTGCTGACCGCGCAGCAGCGCGAGGTGGTCGCACAGGTCGTGCGCGAGGCCCTGACCAACGTGCGCCGGCATTCCGGATCGTCGATCTGCCGGGTGAAGATGGCATTTGACGCCCGGCCGTTTCTGATCGAGGTGTCCGACGAGGGCCGAGGCTTCCACAGCGGCGGAGGGGCTGGTTACGGTCTGGTCGGGATGAGGGAGCGGGCCGCCGGCGTGGGCGGGCGGCTGGAAGTGGTGAGCACGGAGGGTCGCGGCACGACGGTCTTCTTGTTCGGGCCGGGCTAGCTCCAGGTCATCGGTTTCGCCTCCGCGCTCAGAGTCGCAATGACCTGCGGCGTGGCCGCAGCTCGGCCAGCGGCAGCGCGAGCTCTTCGGCCTCGACGGCTCGCAGTTTGCGGGTGACGGTTTCGACCATCGCGCGCGTCTTGGCGTCGTCAAGCTGGATCGCTCGGGCGATCTCCTGCGTCGAAAGGCCGTAGCTCAGCAGCTGAGCGACCTCACCTTCGCTTTCGTTGAGACGACCCAACGGGCCGCGCAGGGCTGCCACCAGCGGCGCCAGCGTGGTGCCGAGTGTCGTCGCGTACGCAACGTCCTCTTCGGAGTACCAGTGGTCGTGGCGGCATCCCAAAACCAGCAGGCCGATCGGTCGCTGGCCGGTTTCGCTTACCGGGGCGTACAGCAGCGCCGGCCAATCGAGCTCCCAGTCGTATCCCAGCGATGGATTCGGGTTCTCGATCACCGAGTTGATCACCATCGGCCGCTTCTCGTACAGGGCTCGACGTGCGAGCGGCATCAGCGGCCGGCCCTGCAGGAATCGCCGAGAAACTTCTGAGGCGGCAATCGGCTGGAGCCAGCCGGCGCGGAGGTAACCGAGGACCCAACGGTCGTGGCAGAGGGAATCGAGGGCCAGTCCCATCCGGCGCCTGGCTTGCTGGAGCTGTGGGAGCTGGCCCATGTCAGGAGGTTAAGAGCGCACGGAAAACCTGACCTCAGGGCATGTTCAGCGTTTCCTCAAGAAACCTTGAACCTGTTAGGTTGCGGACGGGGTAGGTGGCGTGACCACAAGGTTGCTGGTCGTCGACGACGAGCCACGCACGGCGGAGCTGACCGCCGAGCTGTTGCGCCGCGCAGGTTACGCAGTCGACATCGCAGCCAGCGGGACTGAGGCGCTTCAGCGCGTTCGTTCCAACTCGCCTGACCTGATGCTGCTCGACTACGAGATGCCCGACATGGAGGCGCCGGAGGTCCTTGATTCGCTGCGCTCCGGAGCGGACCGGATCGCGTTCCCGGTCATCATCCTCACCGGTGCGCGCCACGCGCCCGGCGACCAGGTGCTCGGCATCGAGCGCGGCGCGACAGACTACATCGTCAAGGGCACAGACCGACAGGTGCTGCTGGCACGAGTGCGCGGAGCGCTACGCGAACGCGGCGGCGAGTCGCGAGTCATCGTCAGCGGGCGTTTGCGGATCGACCTCGCGCGCGGCCAGGCACGGCTTGGTGAGCGTGCCTTGAAGCTCGAACGCCGGCCGCTCCTGATGCTTCAGCTGCTGGCTGGGCGACCGGGAGAAGTCGTGGGGCGCTCCGAGCTGCTCGAGCGGGTTTGGGGCACGAGCTATTCGGGTTTCGAGCACAGCGTCGAGCAGGCGGTGCACGAGATCCGTCGCGCGTTGAAAGAGCCTGGCTGGATCGAGACGGTTCGTGGAATCGGGTACAGGTTCGTCACCCAGCCCTGAGCTGCCGGCGGCGATACACCGGCTGCGCTCGACGCTGGCCAGGCTTAAGGCCGAGCTCGAGCTGGCGCAAGCCGATGGGACGCCAGCGCCGACAGAACGCCTGCTGGGCGACCTCAATGAGGCATTGATGCTCCTGCGGGCGGTCGCGCGAGCCGCCTTTGGGACGGTCTCGGTCCTGGTGATCGATGACGACGCAAGACTCGCGGAGCTAACCGCGCGCGGGCTGCGACGAATGGGCTACGACGCCGAGTCGGCGAATGCGCTGCGGGACCTGCAGCTCCACGAGGTGGTGGTGTTTGACCTCGGCCTCGAGGCGGCTCTGAGTGAAGCCTCGCGGTCGGCTTTGAAGGCG
>DATHDR010000418.1:0-10866 GCA_035318965.1 Verrucomicrobiia bacterium
CTTCGTGTTATCTGTGGCGACGGCGCCGGTGGCTGTAGTGCACGCCGGCGAAGGGCCGCCGGCGCAAGCAGTGGTCATCGTGGCCCGATCGGCTGCCAGGGTCACGTTGTCCTGAGCAACTAGCGCAAGGTCGGCATTGACTGGACCCTGCGCGGCAGTTACCGCGGCCTGTGCCGCTGCGACCGACTGGGCGTTGATCGCCTGCGTGTCGGCCAGGCTCGTCTGGGCATTTGTCATTGAGACGAGCGCCGCATTGACCGAGTTCTGAGCCGAGGTCAGAGTCTGTGCGCTCGTGGGGCCTGCCCTGTCCTGCGCCAGCTTGGCCTGCGCGCTCGCCAGGGTGGCCTGCGCCTGGCTCAGCTGAGCCGAAAGCAGGTTCGAGTCAAGCGTTCCAAGAGGCGTTCCAGCCCCGACGGACTGCCCGACCTGCACGTAGACGGTCTGGACTGTTCCGGCCGAGGCGAAGTTGAGGTCGGCCTCGGTCGTCGGGGTCAGGTTCCCGGCCATACCGATGCTCTGGGTGATGGTTCCGTACGTGACGACCGCGGTCCGGTAGGTCGTGGTCACCTTCCCCGCCTGGGCGTAGACCAGCGTGCCGCCGAGGACCGCGGTTCCTAACACGAGCGCCACGAGCACCCTTCGCCTGAGGAGGCTCCTCAGTTGAAGGTTTCTCATCCAGAACAAGACGCTGCAAGGGTCCTTCTGGATCCTTGGAGAATGCTGGGGAAGTGCTCACAGCTCGCTGAGTTCGCTCCCAGCGTCTAAAGAAAAGAGCAGGTGCGCCCCCCGCCTGGCGCCACCTGCGCTACTTATCTATTGCCGGCACCTACCAGCGATACCAGCGCCCGCCACCCGTACCTCGGAACACGAAACCGAGGATCCACAGGACGAGACCGATCAGCAGAAGGATCCACAGAATGTGCATCGACGCCGAGAGGAGTCCGCCTCCCCCGAGCAGCAGCAACAGGAGTACCAGAACGATCAACGCAACTACCATCTTTCCCTCAACCTCCTTTCGGCAGGCCCGAGGGCCGGCCGGTTCTACTTAGAGAACCCGCCGACGCTCGACATTACCTACTCAGGAGCTTGCAGAACCGCGATCGAGCGGGCTGAAGTCGTGATTCGCCTGTCCACCGATCTGGGCTCGTGCTCGGGCTGCCGCCGTCGCGTATCCAGGACCAGGCGCCATCCCGCGGCGTACTCGCTCGGAATGGTCCAGCGCACGCCTTCCGTATGTGCGTTGAACAGCAAGATGAACGAGTCGTCGGTGATGGGGCGACCCTGCTCGTCGTGTCCCTGGATCGCCCTGCCGTTCAAAAAGACGCCGAGCGATCGGGCGTAGCCGACGTCCCAGTCATCGTCGGTCATCGACTGTCCGTCCGGCTTGAACCAACCTATGTCCAGGGTGCCGCGGATCGGACGGCCCTGGAAAAACCTGCGGCGCCGAAAGACAGGATGTGCGCGTCGAAACGCGATGATCCACTGGGTGAAGGCCAGCAGCGGCTCATCGATCTCGGACCAGTCAACCCACGACAGCTCGTTGTCCTGACAGTACGCATTGTTGTTGCCCTTCTGCGTTCTGCCCAGCTCGTCTCCGCCAAGCAACATCGGCATCCCCTGGGCTGTGAGCACCGTGGTCAGGAAGTTGCGCTGCTGCCGCGCGCGGCAGTTGACGACGTCGGGGTCATCGGACTCGCCCTCCGCGCCGCAATTCCACGAGCGGTTGTGGGACTCGCCATCTGCATTGTTCTCTCCGTTGGCCTCGTTGTGCTTCTCGTTGTAGGAGACGATGTCGCGGAGCGTGAAGCCGTCGTGAGCGGTGACGAAGTTCACGCTGGCGAAAGGCCGGCGCGTGTCGTTCTGATAGAGGTCTGAGCTGCCGGTGAGGCGTGAGGCGAATTCGGCGACCGTGGAGGGTTCGCCGCGCCAGAAGTCACGCACCGTATCGCGGAAACGGCCATTCCACTCCGACCATAGAGGCGGGAAGTTCCCGACCTGGTAGCCGCCCTCGCCGATGTCCCAGGGCTCGGCGATCAGCTTCACGCGATTGACAACAGGGTCCTGCTGGATGATGTCGAAGAAGGTCGATAGCCGGTCGACCTCGTGGAACTCGCGCGCCAGGGTTGCCGCAAGGTCGAAGCGGAAGCCGTCGACGTGCATCTCGGTGATCCAGTAGCGGAGCGAATCCAGGATCAGCTGCAGCGTGTGCGGGTGGCTGACGTTGAGGCTGTTCCCGGTTCCAGTCGTGTCGTAATAGAACTCGGGCTGGTCGGCCACCACACGGTAGTAGGCGCGGTTGTCGATGCCCTTGAAGCACAGCGTCGGGCCAAGGTGGTTGCCTTCAGCGGTGTGGTTGTAGACGACGTCAAGGATGACCTCGATTCCGGCCTGGTGGAGAGTCCGGACCATCAACTTGAACTCGTTGACCTGCTCGCCGCGCTGGCCTGTGCTCGCGTACTCGTTGTGTGGCGCGAAGAACCCGATGGTGTTGTAACCCCAGTAGTTCCGCAGCCCTCGCTCGATCAGCCGCTGGTCATGGACGAACTGGTGGATCGGCATGAGCTCCACAGCCGTCACCCCAAGCGAGGTCAGGTGGTCGATGACAGCCGGATGTGCAAACCCGGCGTAGGTGCCGCGAAGCTCTTCAGGCACCTCAGAGTGGCAGCGCGTAAAGCCCTTGAGATGCGCCTCATAGATGACCGTCTCGTGCAGCGGCCTGTCGGGAGGCTTGTCGCCTGCCCAGTCGAAGTGCGGATGATGGACCACCGACTTGAACACATTCGGCGCGCTGTCCTCGATGTTGACCGCAGTCGGGTGCCTCAGGTCGTACCCGTAACACGAGGTGTTCCAGTCGACCTGGCCTTCGATCGCCCGCGCGTAGGGATCTAAAAGCAGCTTGTATGGGTTGCAGCGAATGCCAAGCTTCGGGTCATAGGGGCCGTGCACGCGGTAGCCGTAGCGCTGGCCCGGCCCGATGTTAGGCAGGTACGCGTGCCAGGCGAACGCGTCGACCTCCTCGAGACGGACCTTTCTCTCAGCGCCGTCGTCATCGAACAGGCACAGGTCGACCGCCTCCGCGACTTCTGAGAAGAGCGCGAAGTTCGTGCCGGCCCCGTCGTACGACGGGCCGAGCGGATAGGCCCGCCCTGGCCACGCGTCGATCCGATCGTCGCTGAGCTCAGACATTCACTTGCCGGTGCATCGGTGGCATCAATGATCCAAGATGAAGTCATGCCGCCGCTGATCTCCGACGACGGCCGCTGGTGGTGGGACGGCACGCGGTGGCGCCCGCGCACGGTGGAGGGCAAGCTCGACCTGTTCTGGTTCACGAGCTCTCCGGAGTGGTTCACGCGCGTAGTTGTCACGGGCTTGATCGGCTTGATCCCGATCGTCGGCGCGATCAACCTGCTCGGCTGGACGCTCGAAGCCGCGGACATGGTCCGCGGTGGTTGGAGGGAGCTGCCGGTCCCAGGCTTCCGGTACCTCGAACGGGGCGCCGCCCCATTCGTCGTCTCGCTGGTCTATGGCGTGGTTCTGTTGATGGTCGTGGGGGTGCTGGTGTTTTTCGTGGTGCTGCTGGCGACATCGGGTGAGAGAGGCATTGTGCCTGCGGTCCTGCTAGGCCTCTTCATCGCGCTGATATTCGTGGCGTGGTGGCTGGCCTCGCTCTACATCTTCGCCGCGTTGATTCTGGCCTCCGACCGGTTGGGCATCGCCAGGGCGATCGACCCGCGGCGCCTCTTCGCGCTCGCTCGGGCCAATCACGATATCTCCCTACACGTCGCGCTGATCTATGGAGCTGCAACCATCGTCGTCGCGATGATCAGCCTCGCCGTCGGCGTGATCATCCCGTTCGGCAGCTTGATCGTGTCGCTAGGCCTGCCCGCCGTGTACGCGATGATCGTGCCTAGTCTCGCAACTTTCCGAATTGAGGAGCCGCCGCCGACCGCGCTGGCGGCCTGACTACTTCGAGGCGCCGGACTTTCGGATCACTTTGTCGACCCCCTCGCCGAGCTCGCGGAAAGTCTCCGCCAGCGCCGATCCGAAAGACCGCGTCGCCTGCTTGGTTTTCGAACGCACCTCCGGGTCGCGCGTCGCGTTCTCGAGCGACGTGAAAACGGCATCAGCCGCCCGGCGGAGCTGCTCGAGGGAACGATTCAGCTCAGCTTTTGCCATGTCGTCGTCTGCGTTCCGGTAGTGCCGCCGCAACTCTCCGGCCACGCCTTTGATGTCCGCCTCGAAACGGTCCCACGCCTTCTGGGTCTCATCGCTGCCCATAGCCCCTTTTCCCTCCCTGATGGAATCAACAATTTTCAATCTACTCGGTGCAGACATTGGTGCGGAAATTGCGGAAGATCGCCTGCAGGGGTGAGGAGTCAGGGAGGGCTGGGCCCTGGTGGTGGCAAGCGCCGTGCGGGCCGCCACCAGGCGTTTACCTACGCGTCAGCGTCGAGCGGCGTGGCCGTTCAGCTGCTCGAGTCGTCCCTTCCAATGAGCCCGCCTGTACCTGAACGTCTGCAGGTGGTCGTTGATCATCGGCAGGTTGGTCAGCTCGGCCTCACGCCGAGCCGCCGGCGAGAGCTTGGGCAGCATGTGCTCCAGCTGTGCGAGGAGCTTCTCTTCCATGGTCACGAGCTCGTCGTAGGCGTCCTGCCAGAACCGGGCCACCTCGACCGACAGCGTGGCCAGGTCCTCGCTCTCCATGTGCTTCAGGGCAGACGACCGCTTCCGACCACCGCCCCGGCGCTGCTGCGTCACCGTAGGCGCATCTTTGTCCTGTTGGAGCATCAAAAGCTGCATCAATCCGTCGGTGGGCTTTAATACCTCGGTGGCGCAGGCGGACCGGTTGCTCGAGGGTGAGGACCCCGCAACCATCTACAAGCAAGACGCGCGCCACTGGATCGCCGTCTACCGGCAGATGATCTCCTTCAAGGATGAGCTGCTCAACCGGATGCGAGCCCAGGCGGACATACTGCCTGAGGCCGGCCGCCGGGACGTCATGGACAACGACGTCGCCATCATCGAAATACAGCTGATGCGCTATCAGCGAAGGATCGAGTTCTGGTTCGATCGCCAGTGGGAGCTCGAAGGGCTCTCAGTCGATGAAGACGAGCGAACCATCGCGTATCGCGAGCGCTCGATCCATCTGACCAGGCGCGAATATCAGCTGTTCAGCAAGCTGGCCGACGGCTCGCCGGCGTACACCAGCGCCACGACGCTGCTCGCGGAAGCGTGGCATGACACGCGACTGCCGGAGGAGACGGTCCGGACCTACATCGTTCGCTTGAGGAGAAAGCTCGCGGCGCTCGGCGCTCCCGCCCAGATCGCCAACCGGCCGAGGCGCGGCTACTCCCTGGTCTTCGAAGACCACTCGAGCCAGGACGGTTTCAGCTCCGCCACCTGACGTGTCAGCTCCCGGAGGTCTCGTCCCACTCCGGGTGCTTGCGGAAGAGTCCTCCCCAGCCGATGTGAAACCAGTGCGACTCGCGATAGGGCTGCAAGGCTGAGGTATCGGCTTCGGCCAGGTCTGTCACGACGTGCTTGTCCGTGATCTTCGCGATCCGCGTGGCGGGAATCTCGACCAGCTTTCCGCCCTGACGCTGCTTGACCACGATGCCGTGAAAGATGTCCTCGTTCTCGTCGCCCAACAGGGACTCCGCGGTACCGATCTCTGATCCGTCGGCCGCCACCACTGGCGCCCGGTATGGCATCGCGATCCACGCCACTGCAGTCTCGTCTTCGAACATGGATACAACGATACTCAGCGCCATGAATGCGCTGCTCACCGACCTGTACGAGCTGAACATGGTCGCCAGCTACCTGCGTCGGGGTATGGATGGCACGGCGACGTTCAGCCTTTTCGTACGCAGGCTGCCGGCGACGCGGGGTTTCATCGTCGCGGCCGGGGTCGAGTCCTGCCTGGACTTCCTCGAGCATTTGCATTTCGACGAGGAAGATCTGCGCTACCTGGGCGAGGGCCTGGGGTTCAAGCCCGCCGATGTGGAAGCATTCCGGCGCTTCCGTTTCACGGGTGATGTGTGGGCGATACCCGAGGGCCGGATCGCGTTGGCAGGCGAGCCGCTGCTCGAGGTCACGGGGCCGCTTCCGGAAGGTCAGCTGGTCGAGACGTTTCTGCTCAATCGGGTGACTTTCGAGTCGACCATCGCAAGCAAGGCGGCGCGATGCGTGATCGCCGCGGCCGGCCGCGACACCGTCGACTTCTCATTCCGCCGCACGCAGGGCATCGAGGCGGGGATCGACGTCGCACGACTTTCCGCCATGGTGGGATTTGCGGCGACCAGCAATGTCGAGGCGGCCCGGCGATTCGGCCTCACCGCGGCCGGCACGATGGCGCATTCGTACATCGAGGCATTTCGGAGCGAGGCTGATGCTTTCCGAGCGTTTGCGGAAGACTTTTCGGGGCGAGTCACCTTCCTCGTCGACACGTACGACACGCTCACCGGTGTCAGGAACGCGATCGCTGCCATTAATGAGCTAGAGCTCGGGCTCGAGGGCAGGCTGGGGATCCGTCTCGACAGCGGAGACTTGGCACAGCTTTCCACGAAGGCGCGCAGGCTGCTCGATCAAGCCGGACTGAAGTACGTGCGGATCTTCGCGAGCGGAAGCCTGAACGAGCTCGCCATCGACGACCTCGTCCGCGGCGGCGCCCCGATCGACGCGTTCGGCGTGGGAACGCAGATGGGCGTGTCGGCGGACTATCCGTACCTGGACACGGCGTACAAGCTTGTCCTGTACCAGGATCGGCCGGTGATGAAGCTCTCTCGCGACAAGGTCAGCGCCCCTGGTCGCAAGCAGGTGTTCAGGCGGGCGAAGCCGTTCAGCGACGTGCTTGGGCTCAGGGATGAGCCGGTGCCAAGCGGCCGGAAGCGCCTCCTTGAGCCGGTGATGACCAAAGGAAAGAGGATGGCGAGCCGCCGGCCGCTCACCCAGTCGCTCGCGCTTTTCCAGGCCGACCTCGCCTTGCTGCCGGCGGGAGCGCGCGAGATCCGTGCGCCAAAACCGCCGACCGTCCGATCGACCGAAGCCCTTCGAAAATTGTCCGCCGAAACAAGACGTCGCCTGATTTCCTGAGCCGGCACTAAGTCCTCGGCCGCAGCACCATCTGCGTTTGCGTGACTTTTGCCACGAGCCGCCCCGAGCTGTCGCGGACGGCTGTCTCGATGACGATCGTTGCGCCGCCGCCGTGGAGCGGTGTGGCGGTCGCGATCACGCTGCCCGACCGCACAGCGCCGAGGAAGTTGGTCTTCGACTCGATGGTCGCGGTGCCGGAGGCGTCCTTCGGCAGGTTCAAGAACGCGCATGCAGCGCCGGCCGAGTCGCCGAGGGCCATGATCACGCCTCCGTGGAGGATGCCGCCTGTCGTGCAGAGCGACGGCGCCCAGTCGATCGCGAGCACCACCTCATCTGCGGCGTACTTCTCGGCCCGAACCCCAAGCGTCGCGCAGAGCGGCATCGCCTCGTGGATGAGCGCTGTGGCGTTTTGCCCTGTCACCACTCGGCTTCCTTCGGCGCCTCGCGCTCGAGCTTCTGCCTGACCTCCTGGATGTACTCGGCGATCACGCCTTCGTCCACGCCCGGTTTTGAATTGATGAGACGCTCGGCCGCGACGCCCGCCATGAAACATGCGAGCGGTGCGAACCTCCGCTCGCGCGTGTGGGCGGCCACCCGTGCCAGCTCGAGCAGCTCCATCGCAACGCGAGGATCCAGCGTCGGGGGAGCGATCTTGGCGCCGCGATGCTCTGCCTCCGTCGCCCAAAGGACTCCCAGCTCTTCGAAAAATTGATTCATGCGTCACCTATAACACGCGACGCTCGATGCCGGCTGCCGGAGAGTTACTGATCCCCAGCCAGGCAGTCAAGCACCTGTTTGAAAGCGTCGTACGGCTGGGCGCCCATCACGAGGTAGCGACGGCCGAAGATGTGCGCGGGGATGGCGTTGATTCCAACCGACTCCGCGTCACGGCGGTTGTCGTCGATCACCGCCGCGTAGCGATCCTCCTCGATCGCCTTCCGCAGTGCTGGTACGTCCAGCCCGACGCCGGCCCCGATCCGGACCAGGTCGTCGATGTCTTCCAGCCGGCCGGTGCCCTCCCAATGCGCCTTGAAGAGGGCCAGGTGCATCTCCTCGAACTTGCCGTGCTCGCGCGCGAACTCGGCGGCGCCCAGCGCGCGGCGGGAGTTGATGATGACGTCGCGCTGCTGCATCGACAGGCCGACCTCAGCCGCGATCGACTCGAGATGGCTGCGTATCCCCTCGGAGCGACCCCGGCCGAAATAAGCTTCCAGCGGCATGCCCTCGACGGGGGCTTCAGGGTGCAGCTCGAAGGGCCGCCAGGTGATGTGAACCAGCCCCTCCCGCTCCAGCTGCTCGACTCGGACCGAGTCGATGTAGCACCAGGGTCAAACGTAGTCGGAGAAGATGATCAGCTCGACGGGCTCGGTGGCTTCAGTCATGTATTGAAATCAACAACCCTGAACCCGGGTGCACGATTCCAGAGCGCGCGTTCTAGTAACAGATGCACGCGTGCTCGGCATGGTGGTGAGCAGCCTGCGTTATCGCTGAAAGGCGCTCGCGACCTGCGCCGCGACACGCGCGTTGTTCTGCACAAGGTCGACGTTCAGGTCGAGAGATCTTCCGCCTGACAGGTCCGCCATCCGCGCGAGCAGCCGCGGGGTGAGCTCGGCGCCTTCGATCCCGGCCAGCTCGCGCACCGCGCGCTCCGCCATCTCTTCAGCGCCGTCGAGCTCCGCCGGTGGCGGCACGGCCACCACGATGCCGCGCGCACCGGTTTCCCATGCGGCTTTCAGCACGCTCGCGGCGTCGCGCGGATCTTCGACTCTCGCGCTGACCCGGCAGCCGCTGCGCCTCGTGTAGAACGCAGGGAACTCGTCGACGCGGTAGCCGAGCACCGGAACGGAAAGGCTCTCGAGACGCTCGAGCGTCAGCGCGAGATCCAGGATGATCTTCGCGCCGGCGCAGAAGACGGCAACCGGCGTGCGCCCCAGCTCTTCCAGGTCCGCGGACTGGTCTTCGGGGTGGCCGCGATGCACGCCTCCGATGCCGCCGGTCGCGAAAAAACGGATCCCCGCCATCGACGCCACGCGCATTGTGGCCGCAACAGTGGTTGCTCCGACGTCTCGGTGAGCGACCGCTGGACCGAGGTCGCGCGAGCTGACTTTGACGGCGCCCGCTGCAATGCGCTCGAGATCACTCCCGCTCAGGCCAACTCGAAGCTTGCCGTCGAGCACCGCCACGGTCGCCGGCACTGCCCCTTCCGCTCGAATCGCCTCTTCGCTCTTCAGCGCGGCTCGCAAGTTGTGCGGAGCGGGGAGGCCTTGCCCGACGATCGAGGTCTCGAGGGCCACGACTGGGCGCCCGCTGGCCAGCGCGTCCGCGACCTCCGGCGAGACCTCTAGCAGCGGAATCAATTCGGTCGCGCCCCGGAGCGTGTGACCGCCTCCGAGGCCACGATGACTGCGCGCTGCGCCGCCTCGACTGGCGTGGCGCCGTGAAGCCACGCCGCGCAGAAGGCGGCGGCGAACGCATCACCTGCGCCGGTGGCGTCGACATGATGCACGGCTGGGGCTGGGATCTGGCGGCCGAACACAGTGCACCCGGCCGCCCCGAGCTTGATCACCGGCACCTGGGCGAGATGCTCCGGGGGCACGCCGATCGTGTCTATCTCCGCGGCCGTGCCGAAGAGCAGCTCAGGCTTGAGGCGGGCGAGGTCATAGGCCATTCTCGCGGGCCCATATTCCTGGATCCCCGCGACCGAAGAAAGGTCGATCGAAAGCATTCCGCCCGCATCGCGGACGAGGGAGATGGCGGCGCGCGCGGCCTTACCCAGGGGGTCGACGAACAACGAGTAGGCGGGGACGTGGATCAGCTTCACGTCGTCGAACCATGTTTCGAGCAAATCGTCGGGGCGCAGCCCGACGCTCGCACCGCGCTGGGTGGCCATGGCGCGCCCGCCGTCGGGACCGACGAGGACGGCGATCGCACCGGTCGGTTCCGGGGCCCAGATCGGGCAGACCTCGACCCCGTGGGATTCGAGCTCGGCCACCAGCTGCCGGCCGCGCTCGTCGTCGCCCACTCGGGTGATCAGGCGAACGGGTTCGCCTAGGGCGGCGGCCCAGGAGCAGAAGTTGGCGGGTTGGCCTCCGCCACCAAGGGTGATCTTCGATGGGCGATCGTCGTCCGGGCGCAGCGGACCGTTGGGGACGATGGTGATGTCCAGGAGGAGGTCTCCGATGGAAAGGATCATGTGTGTGTGACGAGGATAAGGGGGGACTGGGAAGAGGGTGTTGGGGTGGGCTTGGGTGACCTGGAAGCACGTCGGGCGGTAGAGGTACGTGTAAATGTATGCTTGACAATCGAACGTATGTTTGATACGCTTGTATCATGTTGGGGGAAGGGGGCACACCCCTCTCGAAACTGATAGCGGCGATCCGCGAGTTTCAAGCTCGCGAGGACCGCTCCTTCGATAACAAGGAGCTTCGGGCGGGTATCGACGCGCTCGAAGGTGAGTTCTGCGCCAATGCCCGAACCTCCCAGAGGAACGGCGAGCACCTTGTCAGCGGCAATATCACCGCAGCTTCCTGGCTCGCTCGAACCTGCGGCATGTCGGTCACCTCAGCTGCCGACCGGCTCTGTGTCGGTGAGCAGCTGGAGTCGCTGCCCAAGGTGGCGGCAGCTCTCGCCTCGGGCGAGATCGGCTACCAATCCGCTTCTGTGTTGTCGCATCTACGCGACAAGCTCGGCGAGAAGCGGGACTGCTTCGATGAAGAAGAGATGCTTGGCTTCGCGCGCGAGTTTTCAGTCTCCGGCCTGCGCCGCCTGTGCACT